>NZ_JABMCW010000440.1:0-3835 GCF_013179705.1 Pseudomonas sp. CM25
AAACCGAGGTTGGCCAGGTACTGCGCCTGCAGGCGCTTGGCCTTGGGCAATACCGGTGCCCGCAGGCTGCGCAGGCTCTCGCGCAGGCGTTGCTGCGACAGCTGGTGGGTCAGCAGCTCCTCGAAGGCCAGGCGGTGCTGGGCCCAGTGCTGGCCCTCGGCAAGCTCGTCGAGGTCGGCGTCCGCCGGCGGGTTGTGCAGGTAGCGGATGGCATCGTCCAGCGGCGCCAGCTGGTAGTCCCGGGCCAGCTCGTCCGGCAGCCAGTCGGGCAGGCTGCGCGGGCCGAGCAGGCTCAGGCTTTGCTGGCACAGCAGGCGCAAGCGTTGCTGGGTGAGGCCTTCGGTGGACGGGTAGATCGGCGTCAGGGTCTGCTCGACCGGTGGCGGCGGCTCGTCGCCGTTAAGCGCGCGGTACTCCGGGTGGTAGATTTCCAGGCCCGAGGCACCGGGGCGCGCTTCACCGTAGCAGCGCAGGTGAGTGCCACGCTTAAGGCCTTCCTTTTGCGCGTTACTGAAGTGGTAGAAGCGCAGGCTCAACACCCCAGTGCCGTCGCCCAGGCGCACCACCAGGCTGCGACGCTTGCCCATGGTCACGTCGGCGCCGCTGACCACGCCCTCGATCACCGCGTCCTGGCCGGGCCGCAGCTGGCCGATCGGCACCACGCGGGTACGGTCCTGATAACGCAGGGGCAGGTGGAACAGCACGTCCTGCAAGTTCTCCAGGCCGACCTTGGCGAGTTTTTCCGCCATGGCTTCGCCAACCCCTTTGAGCACGGTGACCGGGACTTTCGACAGCTCACTCATGACTCAGGCCGGTTGTTCTGCAGGGGCCTTGGCCACCGAACACAGACGGATCGAGTCGGCGAGGATCTCGATGGCTTTGGGCCGTGGGAAGCTGGCGCGCCAGGCGATGGCTACCGTGCGGAACGGTGCCGGTGCAGTCAGTGGGCGCACCTCGATGACCCCGGGTGCATAGTGATGGCTGTGCACTGCCGACAGCGGCAGGATCGATACCCCAAGGCCCGATGCGACCATGTGACGGATGGTTTCCAGCGAGCTGGATTCGACCGTGGTGTGCCTGGAGCCTTCACCACCCTTGTTCAGGGTTGGGCAGGCTTCGAGGACCTGATCGCGGAAGCAGTGGCCCTCACCGAGCAGCAGCAGGCTCTTGTCGTTGAGCATGGCGGTGTCGATGGTCTTTTTTGCCGTCCACGGGTGGTCGGCGGGCATCAGCGCGCAGAACGGTTCGTCGTACAGCGGCAGGGTCAGCACGTCGGCTTCGTTGAACGGCAGGGCGATGATTACTGCGTCGAGTTCGCCGTTGCGCAGTTTTTCGCGCAGCACGTGGGTGAAGTTTTCTTCGATGTACAGCGGCATCTGCGGCGCTACGCGGTGCAGTTGCGGGATCAGGTGCGGGAACAGGTAGGGGCCGACGGTATAGATGGCACCCACCTTGAGCGGGGCGGTCAGCTGGTTCTTGCCGGCCTGGGCCAGCTCGCGAATGCCCTGGGCCTGCTCCAGTACCTTCTGGGCCTGGGCGACGATGCTCTCGCCGACCGGGGTCAGGCGCACCGCGCTCTTGCTGCGTTCGAAGATCAGCACGCCAAGCTCATCCTCGAGCTTCTTCACACCGACCGACAGGGTCGGTTGGCTCACGTGGCAGCGTTCGGCGGCATGGCCGAAGTGCTGTTCCTGGGCGAGTGTGACGATGTAGCGTAATTCTGTGAGGGTCATAACGTGCGTCCATGAAGTTGCGGGCCCAGCATAGCGGCTGCAATTGATAGACGCACGTTATCAGACTTGCCGATTTGTGACAGAAGCAAAAGTCTCAGCGGCGGTCAAGCGAGTAGACAAACGGTGCCACGACTTCGATCGTGCCATTGTTCAGCAACTCGGGTGGCGGCTTGGGTACCTTGCCGGCCCGACGAATCATTTCCAGGGTCGCCCGGTCCAGTGCTGCACTGCCCGAACCACCTGCCATGGCGTACGACACTACCTTGCCCTCGGCGTCGACCACGAAGCGCAGGCGGTTGATGCCCTGCAGACCGCGGCGGCGCGCGTCTTCCGGGTACCGCTTGTACTTGGCCAGGTGGCGCAGCAGGTCGCTCTGCCAGGTAGGCAAGGCGTTGCTGTTGGACGCAATGCTCGGTGCCGGTGCCGCGGATTTCTGCGGTGGCGCGGTGCTGGGCGGGGCGTCTACGGTCTGCTCGGTTGGCGGTGCTTCCTTGGGCGGCTCAGGCTTTTTCTCGGGTTTGGGCGGCTGCGGCTTGACCTTCGGCTTGGGCGGCTTGTGGATCGCAATCTTGGGTTTCGGCGCTTCCACCACCTTTGGCAGCGGCGGTTCTTCTACCGGTGCCGGTGGCTGCGGGGCGGCTTTAGGAGGTGGTGGCGGCGCGGGCTCCGGCAGCGGTGCCAGTTCGACCATCATCGCTGCCGGGGGCAGTTCGATGGCCTGAGGCACCGACCAGTTGAGCGTCAGCAGCACGGCGACCACGTGCACGCCCAGCACGATCGCCAGGCTGCCACCGTAGCGCGCCATGTTCGAGCGCGTTTTTGTCATTTCTTGGCTGCCGTCTCTAGTCCGACCAGACCGACTTTCAGGTAGCCGGCCGCGCGCATGTTGTTCATCACTTCCATCAGGTCACCGTAATCCACGCCTTTGTCGGCCTGGAAGAAGATGGTGGTTTCCTTGTCACCCTTGGTCTTGGCGTCGAGCATCGGGCCAAGCTGGTCGGGTGCCGCTACCTGATCGTCGCCGACATACAGCTTCTGGTCGGCCTTGACGCTGACGAACACCGGTTTTTCAGGCCTCGGCGCCGGTTTGGCGGTCGAGGCCGGCAGGTCGACCTTGATGTCGACCGTGGCCAGGGGGGCGGCGACCATGAAGATAATCAGGAGCACCAACATCACGTCGATGAACGGCGTAACGTTGATTTCGTGGTTTTCGGCGAGGTCGTCGCCACCTTCGTTGAGATGCAGGCCCATGGCTTACCCCACTTTCACCATGTGCGGGGCAGCGCGCTCGCTGCCCTGATGGTCCAGGTCACGGCTGACCAGCAGCAATACCTGAGCGGAGGCGTCGGACACCTGGGCCTTGTAGCCGGCGATGGAGCGGGCGAAGACGTTGTAGATGACCACGGCCGGAATGGCCGCGACCAGGCCCAGGGCGGTGGCCAGCAGGGCTTCGGCGATGCCCGGGGCGACCACGGCCAGGTTGGTGGTCTGGGTTTTGGCGATGCCGATGAAGCTGTTCATGATGCCCCAGACGGTACCGAACAGGCCGACGAAGGGTGCGGTGGAACCGATGGTGGCGAGCACGCCGGTGCCGTTGCTCATGGTGCGGCCGCTGGCGTGTACCAGGCGCTCCAGACGGAAGCTGACGCGTTCCTTGATGCCTTCTTTCTCGCGAGCGTTGGCCGAAAGGCGCATTTCTTCGAGGGCGTCGTGGACCAGGGTGTAGGCCAGGGTGCCTTCCTTGTTGGAGACTTCGCTGGCTTCCTTGAGGGTGGCGGACTTCTTCAGCTGGGCAATTTCACCACGCAGGCGACGCTTGGCGCCCATCAGCTCGAAGCCCTTGGCGATCCAGATGGTCCAGGTGATGATGGAGGCGATTGCCAGGCCGATCATGACGATCTTCACCACGATGTCGGCGTTCTTGTACATGCCCCACGGCGACAGGTCGTGGGCCATGCCCAGCGAAGTGTCTTCGACCAGGGCTTCAACGCTCGGGTCCACTGCAGCTGGCGCATCAGCCGGTTTGACAGAGGCGTCGCCAGCTGGCGCCTGGGTATCGGCAGCCGGTGCCGCTGCAGGTGCAGCTGGGGCAGAGGCGGCGG
>NZ_JABMCW010000441.1:0-3817 GCF_013179705.1 Pseudomonas sp. CM25
ACGGGAGTCGAATGAAGGGTTCAGCAGCTGGAGATCGTGATGGGTAAAGGTTGCCATCTAAGAATTATCTCTAGCCGGAAAATTCATTATGTGGAAAAAATCAGAAAAATAGCACGAAAACATTGGGCGAAACCGCATCGCCAGATAAGCATTATCTGGAAAGTGGTGCAACCTTGAGTGGAAAATTGCTGAACGATAAGTTGAACGGTCAGGGAGGATGACGGCTTGGGCGGCAAGAAACCGGCAACAAGAAAGCCCGCACAAGACGGGCTTTCATGGGGGAGTTGCCGAAGGGGAACGGCCTTGCTATGTGGTGCCGGAGACAGGAATCGAACCTGCGACCTTCGCGTTACGAGTGCGCTGCTCTACCGACTGAGCTACACCGGCGTGTAGCGCAACGTACCACTGCTCGCACCCGTTACGCAAACCCCTGTTTCCTCGGGATTATTGCCCTACCCTCAGGCCCGCTTGCACCCGTTCGGCGCCAGGTCTTCCTCAATGTCGGTGGTGCAACTCCAGCCGGCAGGGGTGCGCGTCAGGGTCAGTGCCTTGCCGACCACGGCGGCCGGTGCGTCTACCAGCGTGCAAGCGATGCTGGCAGTGCCGTCCGACGCTTTGCCGCTGGCGGTGATCGCGCAGTGCGCGGTCGCCGGCTGGCCGCCGAGCGCGGTCACGCTGGCGACGTCCTTGCCGTCGTTCAAGCGCAAATCCATCGGGGTCTTCAGTGCGCTGATTTCCAGCAGGCCGGCCGCGGCCTTCGAGCGTGACTGGTGGTTGGTGTACATCGGTAAGGCGATGGTCGCCAGAATGCCAATGATCGCGACGACGATCATCAGTTCGATCAGGGTGATACCGCGTTGCCCTTTCATGAACGGTTTCCTTTTTCATACGCATACGTATTGGGGTCAATCGCGCCCCAACCGGCAGCGGCGCAGTAGGCCTGAACAGACACCTTTTGTCACCCCTGCCCGCTTGGGCGTCATCTTCGCTGAACTACTCTAGTGAGCATCACGGACGCGCGCCCTGGCATGGACGCGGCAAGCTGTTTCCAGGCTTGTCGCTGGGGCTATACAAGGACCTTTGCATGACTCTATCGACACTCCTCTACAGCTGGCACGGCACTGACGCCAATGGCGCGCAGGTCAGTGGCCAGGCATCCGGGCGCAGCCCGGCTTATGTGCGTGCGGGGCTGATCCGCCAGGGCATTAATGTCGCCAGCCTGCGCCCGGCCGGCGGGTTTGCGTTCAGTTTGCCCAAGCGGCGAGGGAAAGCCGACCCGGCGGGTTTCAGCCGGCAGTTGGCGACATTGCTGAAGGCGGGTGTGCCGTTGTTGCAGGCGTTCGAAGTGATGGGGCGCAGTGGCTGCGATGCAGCACAGGCGGCATTGCTGGATAGATTGAAACAGGATGTGGCCTCGGGCCTGGGGCTGGCAGATGCGTTGCAGCGCCATCCGGCGTGGTTCGATGCGCTGTATTGCAACCTTGTACGGGTAGGCGAGCAGTCCGGCACGCTGGACCGGCAGCTGGAGCAACTGGCGGGGATGCTTGAACAGCGTGGGGCGCTGCACAAGAAGGTGCGCAAGGCGATGGTCTACCCGCTGCTGCTGTTGCTGACGGGGCTGGGGGTGGCGGCGGTCTTGTTGCTGGAGGTGATCCCGCAGTTTGAAAACATGTTCGCCGGCATGGGCGCGGCTTTGCCGGCATTTACCCAGTGGGTGATCGACTTGTCCACAGGGCTGAGCCGGTCTGCGCCGTTGTTGTTGCTGATGGCTGTGACGGTGGGTGTGACCGTGCGCCAGCTCTACCGGCAGCATGCATCAGCGCGCCTGTGGATATCTCGACGGGTGTTGGCGTTGCCGGTGTTCGGCAAGCTGCTGGGGCAGGCGGCGCTGGCGCGCTTTGCGCGCAGCCTGGCGACGTCTTATGGCGCTGGTGTGCCTTTGCTGGATGCGTTGGGCACGGTGGCCAAGGTGTGCGGCGGCGACTTGCATGAGCAGGCGGTGCTGCGGCTGCGCCAGGGCATGGCCAATGGGCAGGGACTGAACCAGGCGATGGCCGGTGAACCGCTGTTTCCGCCGTTGCTGGTGCAACTGACGGGCATCGGTGAATCCAGCGGTACGCTGGACCTGATGCTGGAGAAGGCCGCCAGCCATTACGAGGAACAGGTCAGCCAGGCACTGGACCAGTTGACCAGCCTGCTGGAGCCAGCCATCGTGCTGATCCTGGGCGTGCTGGTGGGCGGCCTGGTAGTGGCGATGTACATGCCGATCTTCCAGCTGGGTAGTTTGATCTGAACATGACTTCATGGATTTTTTTGGCTGAGCAGCCGGCGTACTTCCTGACCTTGGCCACGGTGCTGGGGCTGCTGGTGGGCAGTTTTCTCAACGTGGTGGTGTATCGCCTGCCGATCATGCTGGAGCGGCAATGGCAGCGGGAAGCGCAGGAGGTGCTAGGGCTGCCGGTTGCGCAACACGCACGCTTCGACCTGTGCCTGCCCGCGTCGCGCTGCCCGCATTGCGCGCATCAGATTCGCGCGTGGGAGAACATTCCGGTCATCAGCTACCTGGCCTTGCGTGGCCGCTGTTCATCGTGCAAAGCCCGCATCAGCCTGCGCTACCCGTTGGTGGAGGTGGCCAGCGCCCTGCTTTCACTGCTGGTGGCCTGGCGTTTTGGCGCCTCGGCCGAGGCCTTGCTGGCCCTGCCGCTGACCTGGTGCCTGCTGGCCTTGAGCCTGGTCGATGCCGAGCATCAGCTGTTGCCGGACGTGCTGGTGTTGCCGATGGTGTGGCTGGGGCTGATCGTGAACGCCTTTGGCATTTATGCACCGCTGACCGATGCGCTGTGGGGCGCGGTGGCCGGCTACCTGAGCCTGTGGACCGTTTACTGGGTGTTCAAGCTGATCACCGGCAAGGAAGGCATGGGCTACGGCGACTTCAAGCTGATGGCGCTGATCGGGGCTTGGGGCGGCTGGCAGGTGTTGCCGTTGACACTGCTGCTGTCGTCAGTGGTCGGAGCACTGGTTGGCCTGTGCCTGCTGCGTTTGCGCCGGCACCAGATGGGCGCGGCGATGCCGTTCGGGCCTTATCTGGCGATTGCGGGGTGGATTGCTGTGCTCTGGGGTGATGAAATATACGCCTCTTACCTGCAACTGCTTGGATTCTGATGACCACTGCAGCCTTTACCCCCTGGATTCTCGGGCTTACCGGCGGCATCGGCAGCGGCAAAAGCGCTGCTGCCGAGCGCTTCGTCGAGCTTGGCGTGCACCTGGTCGATGCCGACCAGGCCGCGCGCTGGGTGGTCGAACCCGGCCGGCCGGCCCTGGCCAGCATCGTCGAGCGCTTCGGCCCTGGTGTGCTGCAGGCGGACGGCCAGCTTGATCGCGCGGCCCTGCGCCAGCTGATTTTCGCCGACCCGGCGCAGCGCAAATGGCTGGAGCAATTGCTGCACCCGCTGATCGGGCAGGAGATTTTCAGCTACCTGGCCAAGGCCCAGTCGCCTTATGCGGTGTATGTGTCGCCGCTGCTGATCGAGTCGGGGCAATACCAGA
Source organism: Pseudomonas sp. CM25 (assembly GCF_013179705.1). Lineage (NCBI taxonomy): Bacteria > Pseudomonadati > Pseudomonadota > Gammaproteobacteria > Pseudomonadales > Pseudomonadaceae > Pseudomonas > Pseudomonas sp. CM25. The sequence continues at coordinate 3,547 of NZ_JABMCW010000441.1, forward strand.
AGACCCAGCGGGTGCTGGTGATCGACGCGCCGCAAGAGTTGCAGGTGGCGCGTACACTGGCGCGGGACAACACCAGTGCCGAGCAGGTGCAGGCGATTCTGGGGGCCCAGCTGGCCCGGGAAGAACGCCTGCGCCATGCCGATGATGTGGTGGTCAATGACGGCGACCTGGCCGCGTTGCATCAGCAGATCGACACCCTGCATCACTTTTACCTGACTTTACGAGGAGGCCAGCCATGAGCCAGCCATTGACCGTCGACTGCCCGACCTGT
>NZ_JABMCW010000442.1:0-3798 GCF_013179705.1 Pseudomonas sp. CM25
GCTCGGCAATTTCGGCCAGCCGCGCACGCGCGTCTGCGTCCTCCACGCGGGTCACCTGGATTGCCGCGTTGCCGCTGAGCATCCCTTCCAGTACCTGGCCAAAGCGCCCGGCATCGCGGCCAAAGGCGTCGGCCGCCTGGGCCGCGCTGTCGTCGCCCGCCAGCACGGTGTTGACCGAGCCCAGGATGCGCTCGGCCAACAACAGCTGGCGCTGGGCGACGGCTACCTGGTTGGCCGGGGCGCCGCTTTGCAGCAGGATCTCAACCACTTTTTCGTATTCCACCTGCAACTGCGGCACGGTCTCGGCCAGGGTTGCCGCCACCTGGTGCAGCGACAGCACGGTCTGTTCGCTGGCCAGGATGGTGTCGGTGTTCTTGCGCAGGTTTTCCCAGTCGCGGCGCACCGCTTCCATTTCGTCACGCACCGTAGGCGGCGCGGGCGGCAGGCCGGTGGACTTGTCACCTTGGCGCAGGTAGCCCCAACGCCGCTCGAAATCGTTACGCGCATCCGACAGCAGCTTGAAGGCCAGGGCCTTGCCAGTGGCGGCCTCGGTGGCGTTCTTGGCGATGCGCTGCGACAGCACGCGCAATTCGCCGGCATGGCCGATGTACTGCTTGTCGTAGTTGGACTGGGTGTTCAGGTAGGCGAAGTTGGCGAACAGCAGCATGATCGACAGGATCAGGATCAGGAACAGCACGGTGATCTGCGCGATGCTGCGGGTACGTGGGCTGACGGTGGTCGCAGTGACGGGGGTTGCAGGCTTGTTCACGTTCGCAGGTCCTATAACGCCACATCGAGAAAACCCGGCGCCTGGGCCAGGGCGAAGGGGCTGAAGATCGCCCAGTTGCGTTCCCGGGGGAAATGCCCCTGCACGAAGCGTGCAGCAGCACGGATCAACGGCTGGGGTGGCGACAGTTGCAGGCTGTCCAGGGCGAAGTGCTGAAGGCCCAGCACCTCGTCTACCAGCAAGCCGACGAACAGGTCTTCGTGGTCCAGCACCAGCACCCGTCGCTGCTTGCCGGGAGCGACGTGGCCCAGGCCGAAAAAGCTGCTCAGGTCCATCACCGGCAACAGCCGGCCGCGCAGGTTGGCGACCCCGCACACCCACGGCTGCACGCCGGGGACGCGGCTGCTGCGTGGCTCGCGCAGCACCTCGGCCACTTCGCCCATGGGCGCGACGAACCACTGCCCGGCAATGCGAAAGCCGATACCACTCCACTGCTGCAGGCGGTTGTCCTGCGGCGGCTGGTCGGCAACCAGCAGGCGACAGCGGCGGTCGATGTCCAGCAGCAACTCGAACGCGGTCAGCGACGCGCCATGCGGGCGGGTGGTCAAGCCCCCAGCACTTCTTGGAGCTTGGCTATCAGGTCGTCTTCTTCCACCGGCTTGGTCACGAAACCGCGGGCGCCCTGACGCTTGGCCCAGATGCGATCGGTTTCCTGGTCCTTGGTGGTAACGACCAATACGGGAATGTTGCTGGTCTCCGGGTCCTTGCTTAGTTGCCGGGTCGCCTGGAAGCCGTTGAGCACGGGCATGACGATATCCATCAGCACCGCGTCCGGCTTCTCCTGGCGCGCCAGGGCCACACCATCGGCGCCGTTGCTGGCCTTGAGCACCTGATGACCGTGCTTTTCAAGCCATTCGGCCAGTTTGTACATCTCTGTCGGCGAGTCGTCGACAATCAGAACTCGGGCCATGCTGTTTCCCCATCAGGAAAGAAAAGACCGTGCCATGGCGGGGCGCGGTCAGGGTGCGGGTTGTTGAGGTGCGGCAAAACCGGGCACGTGAGCGCGAATCGCCTCGAGCAGCTCTTCCTTGCTGAACGGCTTGGTCAAAAACTGATCAGAGCCGACCACCCGGCCACGGGCCTTGTCGAACAGGCCGTCGCGGGACGACAGCAGGATCACCGGAGTGTCCTTGAAAACGCTGTTGTGCTTGATGACCGCGCAGGTCTGGTAACCGTCCAGGCGCGGCATCAACACATCGACGAAAATGATGCTTGGCCGGTGGTCGACGATCTTGGCCAGGGCATCGAAGCCATCGCTGGCGGTGATCACCTCGCAGCCCGCTTCACCGAGCAACATCTGCGCGGTGCGGCGGATCGTGCGTGAATCGTCGATCACCATCACCTTCAGGGGTTGTTCCATAGACGCCTACCAGTGGGAATTTAGCTGCAAGTGGCAAGCGGCAAGTTTCAGGAGAAGGCCAATCGGCGGGTGACTGCTGTTCTCTTGAGGCTTGTAGCCAAAGGCTTGCAGCTGCATTTTTAGCACACTCCGGGTGCCCGTTCCATCTGCGGCGCCCCTTGACCAGCGGCGTTCGCGGCGCCACCCTGAGCCACTTTTCTTTCGAACCATCGCGGCCACCCGCCGCCAAGAGGAACCACCCCATGAGCGTTCGCCTCGGCATTGTCATGGACCCCATCGCGTCCATCTCCTACAAGAAGGACAGTTCGCTGGCCATGCTGCTGGCCGCCCAGGCGCGCGGCTGGAGCCTGTTCTACATGGAGCAGCGCGACCTGTACCAGGGCGAAGGCAAGGCCCGCGCGCGCATGCGCCCATTGAAAGTGTTCGCCGACCCGGCACGCTGGTTCGAGCTGGGCGAGGAGCAGGACAGCACCCTGGCCGAGCTGGATGTGATCCTGATGCGCAAGGACCCGCCCTTCGACATGGAGTTCGTCTACAGCACCTACCTGCTGGAGCAGGCCGAGAAAGACGGCGTACTGGTGGTCAACCGACCGCAAAGCCTGCGTGACTGCAACGAAAAGCTGTTTGCCACGCTGTTCCCGCAGTGCACCCCGCCTACCCTGGTCAGCCGTCGCCCGGACATCATCCGCGCGTTCGCCGAGCAGCATGGCGATGTGATCCTCAAACCACTGGACGGCATGGGCGGCACCTCGATCTTCCGCCACCGGGCGGGCGACCCCAACCTGTCGGTCATCCTCGAAACCCTGACCGCACTGGGTGCGCAGCAGATCATGGCCCAGGCCTACCTGCCGGCGATCAAGGACGGCGACAAACGTATCCTGATGATCGACGGCGAGCCGGTCGACTACTGCCTGGCGCGCATCCCGGCCAGTGGCGAAACCCGTGGCAACCTGGCTGCCGGTGGCCGTGGCGAAGCGCGCCCGCTCAGCGAGCGTGACCGCTGGATCGCCGCCCAGGTGGGCCCCACCCTGCGTGAAAAGGGCCTGCTGTTCGTGGGCCTGGATGTGATCGGCGACTACCTCACCGAGATCAACGTCACCAGCCCGACCTGCATTCGCGAAATCGACAACGCGTTCAACACCGACATTGGCGGCAAGTTGATGGACGCCATTGATCGACAGCTGCAGGCGCGCTGACCGGCAACGCGCGGCGCACTCCCAGAGTGGGGTATGATGCGGGTCCTGATGACCTGACCCGCAGCCCCGCCCTGCGGTTGCTGGATACCCGATGACGCTGCCCGCTGACATCCCTGCCGACCTGCTGCCGCCCCGAGTTCGCCCGGTGGACAGGCTTGGCTTTACCCTGTTCCTGGCTGCACTGGTGCACCTGGCGCTGATCCTTGGTGTCGGTTTCACCGTGGTCAAGCCGGCAGAAATCCGCCACACCATGGACATCACCCTGGCCACCTTCAAGAGCGAAAAACCGCCCGAGAAGGCCGATTTCCAGGCGCAGGACAACCAGCAGGGCAGCGGTACCCTGGACAAGAAGGCAGTGCCCAAGACCACCGAGCTGGCGCCGTTCCAGGACAGCAAGATCAACAAGATCACCCCGCCGCCTGCGGCCAGGCCCGAGGTAGTACCGCCGCCTGCGC
>NZ_JABMCW010000443.1:0-3796 GCF_013179705.1 Pseudomonas sp. CM25
GGTTTTGTCCATTCTGCCGGTGTGCCTGCCGGCCCTAGGCTGTGGCCCAGATCAAGCGACATTCTGGAGAGCAGCATGCACAACAACAATATTCCTTCTCGCTGGTTGGGCCTGGACTCAGCCGTTTGCGTGGTCACCGGTGCTGCCGGTGGCATTGGCGCGGCGCTGGCCGGCGCGCTGGTAGAGCAGCAGGCCCATGTGGTGTTGCTGGACCGCGACCTGGACAAATGCCGCGAACTGGCGGCCACCCTCGGCGAGCGCAGTGTCGGTGAGGTCAGCGCGCTGGGCTGCGACATCGCCGACCCGGCCAGTGTGGAGCGGGCTGCGGCCCAGGTGCAGGCCTTGCACGGGCGCTGCGATGTACTGGTCAACAATGCCAGCGTACTGCGCCCCGGCGCGCTGGACGAGCTGACCCTGGAGCAATGGAACCAGGTGCTGGCGGTCAACCTCAGTGGCTACCTGCTGTGTGCCCAGGCGTTCGGCCGTTCGATGCTGGCGCGCGGCGAGGGGCGCATCGTGCACGTGGCCTCGATTGCCGCCCACTACCCGCAACCCGACAGCGGCGCCTACAGCGTGGCCAAGGCCGGGGTCAGCATGCTGTCGCGTCAGCTTGCGGTGGAGTGGGGGCCACGGGGCGTGCGCAGCAACGCGGTGTGCCCGGGGTTGATCCGCACGCCGTTGTCGGCGGCGTTCTATGCCGACCCGCAGGTCGAGCGCCAGCGCTGCGCGATGACCGCCAACCGGCGCATCGGCGAGCCGCAGGACATCGCCGACGCCGTGCTGTTCCTGGCCAGCCGGCGTGCCGACTACATCAACGGTGCCGAGCTGACCGTGGATGGCGGCCTGGAGAGCATGCCCATGGCACTGATCCCGCGCCCAGGCTTCGAGGGGGCAGGCCGATGAATACGCGCAGCTGTGATGTACTGGTGGTCGGCGCGGGCGCGGGCGGCCTGGCGACGGCGATCACCGCGAAAAAGCTCGGCCTGGATGTGATCGTGATCGAAAAGGACGACTGCTTTGGCGGCACCACGGCGTTTTCCGGCGGCGTGCTGTGGGTGCCCGGTACCGCGCACGGGGCCAACGACAGCCACGCAGCGGCCATGACCTACCTGCGCAACGAAACCGGTGGCTGTTACGACGCAGCCGGGGTCGAGGCATTTTTGCGCTACGCGCCGCAGATGGTGGAATTTTTCGAGCGCGAGACAGCGGTGAAGTTCGTGCCCACGCTGTACCCCGACTATCACCCGCACATCGAAGGTGGCGTCGACGTTGGCCGCTCGATCCTGGCCGCACCTTACGATATTCGCGGCCTGGGGCCAGACATGGCACGCCTGCGCCCGCCGCTGAAAACCATCACCTTCATCGGTATGATGTTCAATTCGTCGAATGCCGACCTCAAGCATTTCTTCAATGTGACCCGTTCGCTGACCTCCTTCGTGTATGTGGCCAAGCGCCTGATGACCCACCTGAAGGAGCTGGCCCTGTACCGTCGCGGTACCCAGGTCACCAGCGGCAATGCCCTGGCGGCCCGGCTGGTACGTTCGGCACTGGACCTGGGCATTCCGATCCTGACCGGTACCCCGGCGCGCCGGTTGCTGCGCGAAGGCGGTCGGGTGGTGGGCGCAGAAGTCGGCCAAGGCGACAGCGAGCTGACCATCCAGGCCCGGCGCGGTGTGGTGCTGGCGTGTGGCGGCTTCTCCCATGACCTGCAGCGGCTACGCCAGGCCTACCCGCATGTGCGCCGCGGCGGCGAGCATTTTTCTCCGGTGCCGGCGGGCAACACCGGTGATGGTGCGCGCATGGCGGAAGCCTTGGGTGCCAAGGTCGATATCCGCCTGCAAGCGGCAGCGGCGTGGATGCCGGTGTCCAAGGTGCCGATGGGGGGCGGGCGGCATATCGCCTTCCCGCATTTGCTCGACCGCTACAAGCCGGGTGTGATTGGCGTGTTGCGTTCGGGGCGGCGCTTTACCAACGAGTCGAACTCCTACCATGACGTTGGTGCGGCCATGATCGAGGCCTGTGCCGGGCAGGCTGAAACGGCCATGTGGCTGGTGTGCGACCGTCGCACCCTGGGCAAATACGGCCTGGGCTTTGCCAAGCCCGCTCCCATGCCGCTGGGGCCGTTGCTGCGCAACGGTTACCTGCTCAAGGGCAACACCCTGGCCGAGCTGGCAGGCAAGGCCGGTATCGATGCGCAAGGGCTGGCGCAGACCGTGCGCGAGTACAACCTTGGCGCGGTGCAGGGCGAAGACCGCCAGTTCGGCCGCGGCAGCACCAGCTTCAACCGCTACCTGGCTGACCCGCAACAGCGGCCCAACCCCTGTGTGGCCCCGATGGGCGAGGGGCCGTACTTTGCCGTGAAAGTGATCATGGGCGACCTGGGCACCTTCGACGGGCTACGTACCAGCGTGGTCGGCGAGGTGTTGGCGGCAGACGGGCAGGCCATCGACGGCCTGTATGCGGTCGGCAACGACCGCGCCAGCATCATGGGCGGCAACTACCCCGGTGCGGGCATCACCCTGGGCCCGATCATGACCTTCGGCTACATCACCGGGCGGCACCTGGCGGGTGTCGAGCAGGGGCTTGCGGCAGTGGGCACTGCGCAGGAGGTGGCGTGATGGACAAGGCCGTCGTCGATCACCGCATCTACACCATCCGCCCGCGCTGCATGGCGGCTTTTCTCGACGCCTTCGACCAGCTGGCGATGCCGATCCTGCTGCGCCACCTGGGGGCGCCGCTGGCCTTCTACACCAGCAGCATCGGGCCGCTGAACCAGGTGGTGCACTTGTGGGGTTATGCCAGCCTCGATGACTTCGAGAAGCGCAGTGCCGCGCGTGACGCCGACCCGGACTTTGCGGCCTATCTGCATGCCACCCGTGACCTGGTGGTGGCGCAGGAGACGCGGATCCTACGGCCGGTTCGGTTACCCAGCCTCGCCCGGCAGTAATCCTGCCTGTGCCGGCAATCGGGCCGCAACGCGGCCCCGATACACCTCCATAAAAACAACAACAGGTGCTACCAGATGAACAACACGCTAGACGTGCGCCAACTGATCGACCAGCAACCCATTGGCAGCTACCAGAAATGGGTGGTGTTCCTGGGCTTTCTGATCATTGCCCTGGATGGGCTGGACGTCGCCATCATCGGTTTTATTGCCCCACAGCTGAAAAGCGACTGGGGCCTGGGCGCGCAGAGCCTGGGTCCGGTATTGAGTGCTGCGCTGATCGGCCTGGCCCTCGGCGCCCTGATTGCCGGCCCCCTGGCCGACCGCTACGGGCGCAAGGCGGTATTGCTGTGCAGCGTGCTGCTGTTCGGCGTCTGGACCCTGGCCTCGGCCTTTTCACCCGACCTTGAAACATTGGTTGCGCTGCGCTTTCTGACCGGGCTGGGCCTGGGCGCCGCCATGCCCAATGCCAGCACCCTGGTCAGCGAGTACGCCCCGGCACGCAGCCGCTCGCTACTGATCACTCTGGCCTTCTGCGGGTTCTCCCTTGGCGCTGCGGCCGGTGGTTTCGTCAGCGCCTGGATGATCCCCAACCTGGGCTGGCGCAGCGTGCTGGTGCTGGCGGGGGTGTTGCCGCTGCTGACCTTGCCATTGCTGTACTGGCGCTTGCCGGAATCGGTCACCTTTCTGGTCAGCAAAGGTGCGGATCGTCAGCGGATCCTGGCGATTGTCCGCCGGCTGTCACCCGCGCACGCCAACGCCGACTGCACCTTCGTCATGCCGGTCACCCCAAGGGCCAGGGGTGGGGCGATCGGCACCATCCTCTCGCCACGCTACCGCTTTGGCACCTGC
>NZ_JABMCW010000444.1:0-3783 GCF_013179705.1 Pseudomonas sp. CM25
CTCAGGCGGGTGACCTTGTGCTTATCTACGTGCCAGCTCGGATGTGGGGCGGCAACTCGCAACCCATTTTTGATCTTGGGTTCTTCTATGGCCATGGCGGGCGTTTGCTCTTCCCCGTCGGTTGGTTAGCGGGAAGCGTCGTGGCGAAGGTTGAACCGTCTGAACTGGCGGAGCTTGCGCGTTGCTGCAATGAGATGCGCCAGCGTGGTGCCTGTACGCTGGTGCTCTCACGAGAGGGTTGAGGGGACCTGACACGATTGGCAGTCAGGGCGCTATCTCCCTGGCTGCCAGCGATAGCAGATAGCTGAAGCCACCGGGTACAGGGATCAGTATACGGCTGACGGAATCGTTAGAATTTCAGCGTGTAGTCTATATTTACCCTGGTTTCGTTATCGTCCCGGAACGTTGCCGCAGCGCTCAAGTCGTTTCGATAGAACGCATGCCGCACTCTAAAGGCTAAGTCTTTGGCAGGGCCCGATTGTATTACATAGGACAGCTCAAGGTCTTTCGAAGACTCAGTGAGGTCACGCCCTCCGAGATGGGGTAAATCAATATTTGATCCCCTCAGATAGCGGACCATTCCTGTCAGCCCTGGAATACCCATCGCTACAAAATTGTAATCGTATCGAATCAGCATTGTTCGCTCCTTTGGGTTGACGAAATCCGCACTCATCGTACCGTCACTCAACACCACGGGCTCGCCTCCAGCGAGGTACGCAAAGGCTGTATCGCCGCTCTGATACATGTAGCCGAGCCCCAACGTATGCCCGCCCGTCTGGTAGCTCATTGTCAACCCGGCATTAAGGTTATCTACGCTACCTGCTTCAGCACGTCCGTTCTCTCGGCTATCGAATACTCTCAACTCGGTTTTCAACTTTCCGCGCCCAGCCGCCACTGAGTAAATGCCTCCAATGAAGTCTTGCTCATAGATATTTTCAAGGCGGGCATGGTAATAGTGCGCTAGAAAGTTTTCTGAAATGCGGTATTCACCCCCCAGGTAGTCGAAGCGATCAGAGAATACGCCAGGCTTGAACCGTCCGTTCGGAGACGCCATGGCCAAAGGCTGATTGTTTGTCGAGTCCCGGAGATTGACCCGATCCATCCGCCCGGCCTGTAAGGTGAGCTTCTCAAGTTCCGAGCTGGTAATAGACGCACCTTGAAAAGTTTGTGGCAGCAGGCGCGCCGGGCTTGCAGTGATGACAGGCAGCGTAGGAAGTTGTGTGCCCAAGGATACACGCGTCTGTGAAAATCGAGCTTTGACCGCGACGCCGAGTTCCGAGTATTCATCTTTTGCTCGACGCGTCTGAGGATCTACAGGCAAAAGCTGTGTGCCAGACCGTTCAGGTGATGAATCAAGTTTTATCCCCAGCATTCCTGTGAGATCCAGCCCAAAACCTACAGGGCCGTCTGTGTAACCGGAATTAGCTTTGAAAATGAAGCCCTGCGCCCATTCGCGCACGGCCGAGACCGTCGATTCCCCCTTGTAGTCTCGGTCGAGGTAATAATTTCGGGTGGTCAGGGCAAGGGTACTGTCTTCCAAAAAACCGGCTGAAGCAAAAGTGCTCAGGCATACGCATGGCACGCCTAGCGCAAGTACCGGCAAGCAATCGGCATAGCGTCGCATCGGATTTACCTTCTTGTTATGTATTTGGTATTTCAGAGGCTTGTGACAGATGGGATGGCTTTGGGCGGACTTACTCTCAGTAGCGCGACCGCTATGGCTGCGAGCACGAACGTCATTGCGAACAGCATGTACAGGTTAGAAGGCGTCCATTGCGCATCGATCAGGCGCCCCGCTACAAGCGGGGAGGCGATTGCGCCCGCTCGGCCGATGCCGATACCCCAACCCAGGCCGGTGACTCGCTGACCCGCGTCGTAGATAGACGGCGTTAGTGCATAGAGGCCCGCCACACAACCATTCACGAAGATACCGATGAAGATTGCCAGGACGAATGCCAGGTTCAGCCTGTCTGTGAATCCCACAAATACTGTGAGCAGCAATGCGTTGGCGAGGAGGTAGATCATCAACACCTTGGCCAGTCGGAAGTGTGCAGCCAATAGCCCTAGCAACGCGGTGCCGACTATGCCGCCCACGTTGATCAACACGCCTCCGGTAATGCCTTGCTCGTTGGAAAGTCCCGCAGTGACAAGCAGTCGCGGGGTCCAGCTCATTACAAAGTAAAAACCAAACATGACCAGGAAAAATGACGCCCAAATCAGCAAGGTGGAGCGCAACAGGGCAGGGGAGAACAGTTGAGCAAACGATGCCCGTAGTGAGGTGCGTGTTATCAGGCGGGCCTGAGGCATCTCAGTGAGTGGCGCGAGTTTTACTTTGAGGCGCAATTGGTTGATGTGCCTGATTGCCCCGTCTGATTTATGCGACATCAAAAACGCGAGCGATTCTGGCAGCCAGATAAACAAAGCGGGGAGCGTTGCGAGCGTAACGAAACCTCCGTAAAGAAAGACGGATCTCCATCCCAGTGCAGGGATCATGTTCGCTGCTATAAGGCCTCCAATGGTTGCACCCAGGGCATAAGCCGTGGATTGCAGGCTGATTGCGAGGCCGCGCCAACGCTTGTTGGCGTATTCGCCAGCGATGACATAGCTGCTTGCCAGGATCCCGCCAATTCCAAGGCCTGTAAGGAAACGAAATACTGCGAGCATTTCAGGGCCGGAAGCTTGTGACGATGCAAGCATGCCAGCCCCTGCCACGGCCACACATACAAGAATGAGCGGCCGGCGGCCGAAACGATCAGCCCAGGGAGCAATGAACAGTGAGCCAATTGCCATGCCGACCAAGCCAGCGCTCAGCAGATAGCCAAGCCGGAGCCCGTTGAGCCCCCAGTCAGTGGCTACAGCAGAGGCTGTGAAGGCCATCACCAGAACGTCGAATCCGTCTAGCATATTGATCACGAAACACAGCGTTATTACCCACCATTGGAAGGAGGACATCCGCTTGTCATCGAGCTCATTTGTGACGATGTCAATCATGATCGCAGGCCTCTCGATTGTTGAAAGACCGCAAGGGCAGGTGAGCGGACGCGCTGCTCAGCCCTGCCTGAGGGGAGAGTCGGGTAGACATGGCATTACCTTTTTTATTGTGATCTGTGGCGCATGCAAAGCGACTTGCAGGAACGCCGGCATCAAGCTTCAAGCGATGCCGGGGTTCACCATGGATTAGTGGCTAGTGACTAAAGGTCTTGTGTGGGTCGATGACGAACTTCTTCGGCACCCCCGCATCGAACTCGCCATAGCCTTCCGGCGCCTGGTCGAGGTTGATCACCTGCACACCCACCACTTCGGCGATGTTGATGCGGTCCCACATGATTGCCTGCATCAGTTGCCGGTTGTACTTCATGGTCGGGGTCTGGCCAGTGTGGAAGCTGTGCGACTTCGCCCAGCCGAGACCGAAGCGAATGCTCAGTGCGCCGATCTTCGCGGCGGCATCCACCGCGCCTGGGTCTTCGGTCACGTACAGGCCCGGGATACCGATGTTGCCGGCCACGCGGGTCACTTGCATCAGCGAGTTCAGCACGGTGGCCGGGGCTTCGTGCTTGGCGCCTTCATGGCCATGGCCACGGGCCTCGAAGCCGACGGCGTCGACGGCGCAGTCCACTTCTGGCTCGCCGAGGATGTCGACGATCTGCTCGTGCAACGGGGTGTCCTTGGACAGGTCGACCACTTCGAAGCCCTGCGACTTGGCGTGGGCCAGGCGCAGCGGGTTGAGGTCACCGACGATTACGCAGGCGGCGCCCAGCAGGCGTGCCGAGGCCGCAGCGGCCA
>NZ_JABMCW010000445.1:0-3773 GCF_013179705.1 Pseudomonas sp. CM25
AGCCCCGCCTGTGCCGCGCGGATGTCGGCCGGGCGGCGACTTTTGTAGGCAGCCAGGGCCCAGGCGCGGGCGAACTGGACAAGGAACAGGTAGTCCTGCACCAGGTACGTCCGAAACGCCGCCTCACTCAGTGTGCCCTCGCCCATCTGCCGCACGAAATCATGGTCGACATAGCTGTGCCACTGGGGCTCGGCAGCCGTCTTCAGGCGCTGGAAGATGTCCATGCTCATTTGACCTCCGGGTACACGGCGTCGAAGAAGGCCAGCTCCAGCGCCACGGTGCGCTGGTAGAAGTCACTCGCCAGTGCCGCCTCCTGCGGGCCGACGCGGTCCAGCTCGCTTTGCAGGAAGGCGACGAACGCCTGAAACGCCGGGTTGTCGTGCAAGGTGATCCACTCGGCATGGACGAAATTGGCCGGCATGGGTTTCGGCGCTTTCAGCGCCCAGTCCAGGTACAGGCCTTCGGCAACGTTGAGCACGGCCAGCGCCGCCGCGTAGGAGCGGGTCGCCGCCGCTTCGCGCATGATTGCCTTGAAGCCCGCCGTTGGCGCGCTATCGGCCGGCTCGCTGCGTTGTGCAGGGCTGACGTCGAGGGCCTCGAAGGCGCGCAGGAAGTAGGTGTTCTCGTCGCTGCTGATCATTCCGGCAAAGCGCCCGAAGCGCAGGCGCGCCTCGAAGCTGTCGGTGCTGGCGATGGCCGCGCCCAGCAAGGCCAGGAAGCTGTCGAGGAAGCGGTGATCCTGCACCAGGTAGTCGACCATGATCGGGTCAGGCAGGCTGCCGTCGCACAATTGGGTCACGAAACGGTGGCCAACGGCCGCCGACCAGGTCGGCTCGCTCTGGCGGCGCAGGAACTGGCTGAAGCGTTCGGTCATGTTGCTGTCCTTGAAGGGGGTGACAGCGAGACCTTGGAAGTTGGCATGGACAGGCCCCGCAGTGAGGCCGGCAAAAAGGCAGGTTTCGAATCCCATCCCTTCGCCGGCATGATCCGGATCAGGTTCGAAGGGTCACCGCGCTGCAGAGCTCAGCGGTTTCTCAGCCCGTTGCCGGGCTCCCCTTGGTGGCGTTCAGGTATACCCCAGGGCGGCCCGGCTGTCACTCCCCCCACTCCCCAAAACGTGGGCAACCGGTGCCCCGCTACTGGGTACTTATCCCCATTATTGACGCGCGGTTATTTAGCGCGCTTCAGGCGCCGCAAGGATTTGTTTAACAAAGCATTACAGAAATATCTGTTGGCACAACCATTGCTCAGGCCCTTGAACCAGGCAAAACGCCATTGATGGCTCCCAGCCATATAGCCGTGAGCGAGGCACAAGGCAATGAAAACACCTGCCATGATCCACCCTGCCAGGCATGCATTCCAGCTATCTACCGTCACAGCGCTGATGCTCAGCCTCGGGCTGATCACAGCAGTGGCCTCGCCGCTGGATGACAATAGCCAGCCACCACCGACCGATCCGTCCTATTACTCTGATCAGCCCGACGACCCCACGCCGGCTCTGCTAAACCTCAATACCTTGAAAGAAGCCAACGAGGGCTCGCTGGAACTCACTGATGGCGTGTATGGCGACCGTTCGACCGTGCGTATAGACAACGTGCTGCCTCCCGCGCTGCAAACCTCGGACCGGTACCCTACCAACGGCAAGCCCAGCCCGTTGTTCGGCGCCCAACCCTTCACCCAGCAACTGCTGCTGTTTGAAGAATTCGGGCCGGAAAAACTCGACCCGGCACTGCCTCCGCCCGACCTGACATTCCCGGTCCCCACGCTCGGCGCCGCCCCTGCACAGGACCCCAACGTGGTGGCCCGCAGCGGCCCCAGCGGCACCGCGCTGGAAGCATTCCTCAAGCAGCCAGGTCTGTACCCCTTCCCCACCCAGTACGCCAACGTGCTGGACCGCAACCCGTGGAAGGCGCAGATCGAAATGTTCCTCAACCGCCACCCGGTGGGTTCGCCGGCAGAAGGCCGGCCACCAGGAAAAGGCTGGTCGCACCAGCGCTGGAACGAGTTCTACCCGCAGGCGGCGTTCAAGACCGCCCAGGCCGGGGCGCGGATAAACCTGGGCCTGCGCGATCGCAAGCAGCTGCACAACTATGCTGCCGGTGAGTTCGCGCCGGGCGGGCTGTACTACCAGACGTCCGATATCCCGACCACGCTGGGTACCACCAAAGGCATCGATACCCGATTCCACCCCAACTTCCCACTGCAGAACCACAAGTCACTGTGGACGTTCGACGGCACCTTCCCGCCCAAGCTGCTGATGGTGCGCTACGGCCAGCCAATCCTGATGCGCCACTACAACGCCCTGCCGATCGACCCCTCGGCCAACGGGGGCTTTGGCCTGCATACCATTTCGACCCACGAGCACAACGGCCACTCACCGGCTGAAAGCGACGGCTTCGCCAACGCCTACTTCTTCCCCGGTCAGTACTACGACTACCGCTGGCCCGTGCAGCTGGCCGGCTACGACACCATCAACACGCGTGCCCAGGACCCGCGTGCGGCGTTCCCCTGCGCGCCAGGTGAAACGCTGTTCGTCAACGATGACTCGCCAGGCCTGAAAACCTGCCAGAACGGCAGCATCAAGATTCGTGGCGACTGGCGTGAAACCATGAGCACCCACTGGTTCCACGACCATATGATGGATTTCACGGCGCAGAACGTCTACAAGGGCAACGCCGTGATGATGAACTACTACAGCGCCCTGGACCGCGGCAACGAGGCGTTGCAGGATGGCGTCAACCTGCGCTTCCCCAGCGGCTCGGGCATGCCATGGGGGAACCGCGACTACGACGTGAACCTGGTGATCGCCGACAAGGCCTGGGATGCCAACGGCCAGCTGTGGTTCAACCCGTTCAACACCGATGGCTTCCTGGGTGACCAGATCCTGGTCAACTGGCAATACCAGCCCAAGCTCAAGGTGCGTGCGCGCAGCTACCGCTTCCGCATCCTCAACGGCTCGGTGTCGCGCTACTTCAAGTTTGCCGTGGTACGTGAAATTGCTGGCACCAGCGGTGAGTTCAAAGGCCCGTCCGGCTCCAACGTGTCGTATGCGCGAGTGCCGTTCCACATGATCGCCAACGACGGCAACATCATGGAACACGCCGTGCCGTTCGACGGCACCATGGACCTGAATGCCGACGGTAACCTGCAGGACAACAACGGTATATTGCCGCTGCAAGGCATCGCCGAACGCTACGACATCATCATCAACTTCGCCAAGAACGGCATCAAGGCCGGCGACAAGCTGTACTTCATCAACCTTGAGGAGCACCGCACCGGCAAGGGTCCGGAAGGCACTATTTCGCTGGCCGATGTGCTGTCGGGAAAATACAAGGCAGTGATCAAGCAGACCAGCAACGGCCCGCAGTGGGACAACGGCGACCCTGCAGTCGGCAAGTTCCTGCAACTGCTGGTACAACCGTACGCCGGTCAGGACCTGAGCATGGACCCGGTGGCCTACGAACCGGCCAAACCGGGCAAGGCTGAAGGCCTGAAAATGCTGCCGCTGCCAATCGACCGCAACTCGGCAACCGACCAGGCCAAGATCAAGGATGCCCGCCACCGCGAGTTCATCTTCGGCCGCTCGGACGGCACCGACACCAACCCCTGGACAATCAAGACCGACGGTGGTTTCGGCTACAGCATGGACCCACGCCGCATCAGTGCAGCACCGCAACTGGCCAACCAGTCCACCGATGCCGGGTTCAGCGGCGACGGGACCTTGGAGGTGTGGAAAATCAAGAACGGCGGCAACGGCTGGAGCCACCCGGTGC
>NZ_JABMCW010000446.1:0-3763 GCF_013179705.1 Pseudomonas sp. CM25
ATCGCCCTGTCGCGCCCAACCACAACAACCAGCGCGATGCCTTGCACCAGCATGTCGTGCACAAGGGCCGCGCCTCCTACGAACCGAACTCCATCGACGGCGGCTGGCCGAAGGAAACGCCTCCTGCAGCGCAGGATGGTGGCTTCGAGAGCTACCAGGAACGCATTGATGCGCACAAGATCCGCCAGCGCAGCGAGTCGTTCGGCGACCACTTCTCGCAGGCGCGGCTGTTCTTCCAGAGCATGAGCCCGACCGAGCAGCAGCACATCATCAAGGCCTACAGCTTTGAACTGGGCAAGGTCGAGCGGGAGGCGATTCGTGCACGGGAGGTGAACGAAATTCTGGCCAACATCGACCTGAAGCTGGCCGCCGCCGTGGCCGCGAACCTCGGGTTGCCAGCGCCCAAGGCAGGTACCGTCAAGGTCAAGGGCAGCAAGCTTGCCGCCTCGCCGGCCTTGAGCCAGATGAACCACCCGGGCGTTGTGGGCATCAAGGGGCGCAAGATCGCCGTGCTGCTGGCCGATGGCGTGGATGGCGGCAGTGTCGACCGGCTGGTCAAAGCCCTCGAGGCCCATAGTGCTCGGATTCTGCTGCTTGGCCCCACATCGGCGCCGGTCAAGGCGGCCGATGGCAAGGCGCTGCCGGTGGACGCGTCAATGGAAGGCATGCCTTCGATCATGTTCGACGGGGTGCTGGTGCCGGCTGGTAAGGCGGCACTGGATGCACTGGGGGCCAGTGGCCTGGCCAAGCACTTCCTGCTCGAAGCTTACAAGCACCTGAAGGCGATAGGTTTTGCCAAAGAGGGCAAGGTGCTGGTGGATGCGCTGGGGCTGAAGGAGGACAAGGGGCTGTTGCTGGGGGATGACCAGAACGCCGTGGACGCCTTCGTCAAGGCTGTCGAAGGGCATCGGGTGTGGGAGCGGGAGGCGGCTGCGGAATCTGTTCCCGCCTGATCGGGCCTCTTCGCGGGTAAACCCGCTCCCACAGGAATGTGGCGGGTTTACCTGCGAAGACATCAACGCTGATGCGGGACCAGCACCACCTGCGCCGGTAGCGAACGCTGGATCTGATGTTTCTGCTGCAGCTCGAAGCCGCTGTCGAGTTTGCGCACGCGCTTTTCCAGCAAGGTCTTCAACCAGGGCGCGTCCTCGGTGCGCGGCACCTGGAACACCACCTCGCAGTCATAGCTCACCACATCCGCTGCAATATCATCGAGCTGGCGGCGCAGCGCGCGGCTGTCGGTGGTCTTCAAGGCGACCACGGTGCTTGGCGCCGTCGGGTCGATGATACGTGCCCTGGGCTTGGCTTCTGCAGCCTTCAGCGCCGCCTCGGCCTTTTCCAGCTCGGCCTTGCGTGCCTGCGTCACGGCATCGCCACCGGTTACTGCCGGGGCTTGCGGCATCAGTGCACGGGCTCGGGACAGGGCGGTGGCCGCCGCGTTCACATCACCCTTCTGCAGCACGATCTGGCTGCGCTGCAGGTAGGCTTCGGCCAACTGGCGCTGGTATTGTTCCACGCGCGCGTCATCCGGCGACTGGGCTTGCAGCGCAGCCAGCTGGTCTTCGGCGGTGGCCAGCTCGTTGCTGGCGATATTCTGTTGCAACTGCTGCCAGGCATCGGCTTGGGCAGGTGCGGTGGCCTGTTCGACCGGCGCGCTGGAACAGGCAGCCAGTAACAGGGAAAACGCGGCGACAAGCAGATAACGGGAGGCAAACGGCTTCATTCCTGCGACTCTCTATTTGCGCAAAAAGCGAGCAAGTCTACACCCAGGTGCGCACGCTCGAAAACAGGTCTTACAGACCCTTTACCCGGCCAAAGGTTGCAGGGCGTGCCATCACACGCCCGGTTTTTCAGCGTTTTGGCAGGGCCAGGCTCAGCAAGAATAGCACCGCCGCGCAGACCACGATCGATGGGCCGGCAGGGGTGTCCTTGAACCAGGACATGGCCAGGCCGCCGCAAACCGCCGTCACGCCCAGCAAGCTGGCGCCCAGAGCCATCTGCTCGGGGGAGCGGGCGTGCCGCTGCGCCGCAGCGGCAGGAATGATCAGCAGCGAGGTGATCAGCAGTACGCCGACAATCTTCATGGCCACGGCAATCACCACCGCAATCAGCAGCATTAATGCCATGCGCAGGCCGGCCACTGGCAGGCCTTCGACCATCGCCAGCTCTTCGTGCACGGTCACCGCCAGCAGTGGCCGCCACAGCGCCGCAAGCAGCAGCAGGACCAGCGCGCTGCCGCCCAGGATCCAGGCCAGGTCGGTGGGACTGATCGCCAGCAGGTCGCCGAACAGGTAGGCCATCAGGTCGATGCGCACGTCGTGCATGAAGCTCAACACCACCAGGCCCAGCGACAAGGTGCTGGGGGCAAGGATGCCGAGCAGGGTGTCAGAGGCCAGCGGCTGGCGTTGCTGCAAGGTCACCAGCAAGATCGCCAGCAACAGGCAGCCCACGGTTACCGCCAGCGCCGGGCTGACGTCCAGCACAAAGCCCATGGCCACACCCAGCAGCGCGGCATGCGACAGGGTGTCGCCGAAGTACGCCATGCGTCGCCACACCACGAACGAGCCGAGCGGGCCCGCGACTACTGCCAGGGACAAGCCTGCGAGCAAGGCGTAAAGAAGAAAATCAGCCATGCTTGCAATGCTCTCCGTGAACATGGGTGCCAGGCGCAACCACCGAACCGTGCAGGTCGTGGCTGTGGTCGTGATGGTGGTGGTAGACGGCCAGGCTTGGGGCGTTCTGGCCAAACAGTTCGACGAAGGCCGGGTCATTGCTGACCTGCTCGGGGTGGCCGGAACAGCAGACATGGCGGTTCAGGCAAACCACCTGGTCGGTGGCACTCATCACCAGATGCAGGTCGTGGGAGACCATCAGCACACCGCAGCCGTGGCGGTCGCGCAAGCGGGTGATCAGGTTGTACAGCTCGGTCTGACCGACCACGTCGACGCCTTGCACCGGTTCGTCCAGCACCAGCAGTTCGGGCTCGCGCAGCAGTGCCCGGGCCAGCAGCACGCGCTGCATCTCACCACCGGAAATGGTCTGGATGGGGCTGTCGATGACCTGCTCGGCGCCCACTTCCTGCAGCGCCGACAGGGCTGCCGCACGGTCTACTCCGGGCACCAGGCGCAAAAAGCGCAGCACCGACAGCGGCAGCGTGGCATCTACCTGAATTTTTTGCGGCATGTAGCCGATGCGCAGCCTGGGCTTGCGCCAGACCTTGCCACGGTGCGGCTTGAGCAGCCCGAGCACGGCGCGTACCAAGGTGGTCTTGCCTGCCCCGTTGGGGCCGATCAGGGTGACGATCTGGCCGGGTGCGACCGACAGGTCGATGCTGTCGAGCACCGCTTCGCCGGCAAACGTGACGCCGACCTGCTCCAGGCGGATCAGTGCGTCGCTCATGCCGCGCTCCGGCAGGTACCGCACAGGCCGACCACTTCGACGGTCTGGGTCTCGACGGTGAAGCCTACGCCTTTGGCGCTGTTGATGATGGCGTCGCTGATGCTGCTTTGTTCGAGCTCGATGGCCACGTGGCAGACGCGGCAGATCAGGAACTGGCCCTGGTGCACATGCTCGGGGTGGCTGCAGCCGATGAAGGCGTTGAGCGAGGCGATACGGTGCACCAGGCCGTTTTCCAGCAGGAAGTCCAGAGCGCGGTACACCGTCGGCGGCGCGGCGCGGCGGCCATCCTGCTCGCTGAGCACGGCGAGGATGTCGTAGGCACCCAGCGGCTTGTGGCTTTGCCACACCAGCTCCAGCACCCGGC
>NZ_JABMCW010000447.1:0-3739 GCF_013179705.1 Pseudomonas sp. CM25
TCCTGGCCTACGAAGACGACTCGAACGTGGTGTTCTTCGAGGGCAACTACACCGAGTACGAAGCAGACCGCAAGAAGCGCCTGGGCGATGCTGCTGCCCAGCCGCACCGTGTACGGCACAAGAAACTGGCCCAGTAAGCCGGTTTACTGATGCACAGGAATGGGGCCCACGGTGGCCCCATTTTTGTGCCTGGCTGAAACAAGCCTGCGCCTATATAGGGGGTCTTTTTGTATACACTTATATAAAACGCACCAAATAATTTCAAAAAAACGACATCTCGCCCTATTCCAGTGCAATTGCTTCTTGGTACATTCCTGAAAAAACCAATAAGTCCAAACCCTTCGGTGAGATGTCTACCATGATCGAATCTGTCGACAATTTCCTTGCGCGCCTCCAGCAGCGTGACCCAGGCCAACCCGAATTCCACCAGGCGGTGGAAGAGGTGCTGCGCACCCTGTGGCCGTTCCTCGAAGCCAACCCTCACTACCTGCAATCGGGCATCCTCGAGCGCATGGTCGAGCCCGAGCGTGCGGTACTGTTCCGTGTGTCCTGGGTAGATGACCACGGCAAGGTGCAGGTCAACCGGGGCTACCGCATCCAGATGAGCAGCGCCATCGGCCCATACAAGGGCGGCCTGCGCTTCCACCCGTCGGTGAACCTCAGCGTACTGAAGTTCCTGGCCTTCGAGCAGGTATTCAAGAACTCCCTGACCTCGCTGCCCATGGGTGGCGGCAAGGGCGGCTCGGACTTCGACCCGAAAGGCAAGAGCGACGCCGAAGTGATGCGCTTCTGCCAGGCGTTCATGAGCGAGCTGTACCGCCACATCGGCGCCGACTGCGACGTACCGGCCGGTGACATTGGCGTGGGTGCCCGCGAAATCGGCTTCATGTTCGGCCAGTACAAGCGCCTGGCCAACCAGTTCACTTCGGTGCTGACCGGCAAGGGCATGACCTACGGCGGCAGCCTGATCCGCCCGGAAGCCACCGGCTACGGTTGCGTGTACTTCGCCGAAGAAATGCTCAAGCGCCAGGACAAGCGCATCGACGGTCGCCGGGTGGCAATTTCCGGTTCCGGCAATGTCGCCCAGTACGCTGCGCGCAAGGTCATGGACCTGGGCGGCAAGGTGATTTCGCTGTCCGACTCCGAAGGCACCCTGTACGCCGAAGCCGGCCTGACCGACGCCCAGTGGGATGCGGTCATGGACCTGAAAAACGTCAAGCGTGGCCGTATCAGCGAGCTGGCCGGGCAGTTCGGCCTGGAGTTCCGCAAAGGCGAGACGCCGTGGAGCCTGCCCTGCGATATCGCCCTGCCGTGCGCCACGCAGAACGAGCTGGACGCCGAAGACGCCCATACCCTGCTGCGCAATGGCTGCATCTGCGTGGCCGAAGGTGCCAACATGCCGACCACCCTGGCGGCTGTGGATATCTTCCTGGACGCCGGCATCCTCTATGCGCCGGGCAAGGCTTCCAACGCCGGTGGCGTGGCCGTGTCGGGCCTGGAAATGTCCCAGAACGCCATGCGCCTGCTGTGGACTGCCGGTGAAGTGGACAGCAAGCTGCACAACATCATGCAGTCGATTCACCATGCCTGCGTGCACTACGGTGAAGAGGCCGATGGCCGTATCAACTACGTGAAAGGCGCGAACATCGCCGGCTTCGTGAAAGTGGCCGATGCGATGCTGGCGCAGGGCGTGGTCTGATTCGCGATTCCTGGGGCCGCTTTGCGGCCCTTTCGCGACACAAGGCCGCTCCTACAAGCGATCGCGAGCAGTCAGTCTGTCGCGGTCCGCTGTAGGAGCGGCCTTGTGTCGCGATGGGCTGCAAAGCAGCCCCCTGGGACCTCAATCTCCACCCAAAACCTCAAGCACTTCTATCACCTGCTCTCCCACAGGCCGCCGCCACACCACCTCGTCCCCAGGCCCGGCACCCAGCAACGCCCGCCCCAGCGGCGACCCCCAGTTGATCAGCCCGCGCCCCGCATCGGCTTCATCCTCGCCCACCAGTTGCACCACATGCTCCTGGTCCTGGGCATCGACAAACCGCACCCGGCTACCAATCTGCACCTTGCTGCCCGACGTCGCAGCCGGCACCCGCTGGGCGCTCTGCAACCGCGCATTGAAGTAACGCAGGTCGCGCTCGATATCGGCCAGGCGCTGCTTGTCGCCACGCTCGCCCTGCGCCTGCAGTTCGCTGCGCAAGGCATTCAGCCCGGCCACCCGTTCCTGCAGCTGGCGCAGGCCGCTGGCGGTCACGTAGTTGGGTTGTTCGCTGACACGCCGCTCAACCGGTTGGTCGGCCTGGGCGGCGGCCTGGTCTTCGTTGACGAATGCTCGGCTCATGGCGGGCCTCCTTGTGCAGGTGACCATGATCGCAGGCCGGCAGTTTCAACGGATGTCCGTTTGCGACTCAGTCGTGGCGATAGGCCTTGGCGGCGCCACGGTCCTTCTCCTGCTCCCACTCGCGGTCGCGCTGGTCCCAGAAGCGTTCGTGATACTGGCGCTGCTCTTCGCTGTTCTGCATGGCGTGGCACTGGCGGAAGCCGTCATCCCAGCCGGTTTCGTACTGGCGTTCGTGCAGGTAACGCGGCACGTCCTTGCGGAAGTTGCCCACCATCAGCCCGGCCGCCTGGCGACCGCTGCCGCAGCCGTCCTGGAAGCCGTCGGCATAGGCGGGAGGGTAACCGTGCTCGACCATCTGCTGATGGGTGGTTTCGCAACCTGACAACAACAACGCGATGCACACGCCGAACCAGTACCGCGACATGACTACAAGACCCTCCAGTTGATGAGAGAGAGTCTAGGTGGCGAGTTGTCGGGGAGGTGTCAAAACAGTGTCAAAGACTCGGTTGGATCACACTGTTGCCTGTACCTGCCCTATCGCCGGCCAGTTCCCACATGTACTGCACCGGCCCGGCAGGCCGAGGTTATCCTGTGGGAGCTGGCTTGCCGGCGATGAGGCCCGTGCAGGCAACCGGCAACTTTCAGTAGTGATACCACTTCAGCTCCAGCATCACCTCGTTCTGCGCCGTGGCCAGGTGGCTGAATTCCCGCGAAGCGCTCAACCTCAGCCCCAGGTTCTGGCTGATCTCCCACTGCTGGTTCAGGCTCACACTGCGCCGCACCTCGCCATTGGTGAAATAATCGCCCTTGGCCTCCAGCGTCATGTTGCCCAGCCCGTTGCGCCACAACAGCCCGCCATTGAAGCCCGCCGCCGGGGCGATGAACTGGGCGAAGTCGTTGTGATGCTCGACCCGCACCGTACCCAGGGCAAAGCCCAGCAACCCGTCAGCCAATTGCCAGGTACCGCCAGCCCCACCGTTGACGTGGCTTACCAGCACCTCGTCATCATGCTTGCCCGGCACCCGCTCCAGGCCACCGGCTACTTGCCATGACCAGGGTTTGAGCAGCTCGTTGCGGGGTGTCAGCGAGCGGATGGTGGCCAGGTCCAGGCGCTGCACCTGCCAGTCGTTGCCTTCGTACTGGCGCACCTTCAGCTGCAGGATCTCGATCTGCGCACCCAGCGGGAAGCCATAGGCGTTGTCATTCAGATCGTGGTACGCCATGCGCAGGCCGTATTCGGCGTAGGCACGGTCCTCACGTGTGCCCACGCCCAGCTGCCAGGTGCGTGAGTCGTGGCCATCCTCGGGCAGGCCGGGGCGTTCGATCTGCAGCGGTGGTGGCGGGTTGCTGTTGATCGCCCGCAGCAACTCGAAGCTGCGCCCGGCGCGCGCAGGGTCGCGT
>NZ_JABMCW010000448.1:0-3734 GCF_013179705.1 Pseudomonas sp. CM25
CGCTGGTACTTGTCCTCGACCTGTCGCGCGTGGCGCCATTTGCGTCCATCGACCACAGCCCGTGCGCGCACCGCCTGCAGCAGTGCCAGCAACTGGTCCTCGTCGAAAGGCTTGGTCAGGAACTCCACGGCACCGGCACGCATGGCCTGGACCGTCATCGGGATGGTGCCGAAGCCGGTCATGAACACGATCGGCCACGGCAGGGCCAGTTGGCGCAGCGCATCCTGCACCTCCAGGCCGCTGGTCCCGGGCAGATGCATGTCCAGCAGCAGGCAGGCGTAGGGGGTTTCCAGGCGCGCATCGAAAAGCGCCTCGGCACTGGCGAACAGGTGATGCGGGATATCCTGGGCGCGCAGCAGCCGGCCCAGCGCCGTGCGCACCGATGGGTCATCGTCCACTACCAGCACCGGCACGTGCGTGCTGTCGACCAGCGGCTCCAGGGTGGAGGTGCACAGCGGCGATTGAGCAAAAGCCTTGCAAGGTACTTCCAGGCTGATATCGGCGGCCAGGCGGTAACCGCGGCGTGGCACGGTCTGGATCAGGCCGTGATTGGCAAAGGCCTTGCGCAGCAAGGACACCTGCACCTGCAGGTTGTTGTCCTCCACTACCGTGCCGGCCCACACCTGGCTGAACAGTTCCTCCTTGCCGACCACCCGGCCTTTGGCCTTGATCAGCGTGGCCAGCACCTCGAATGCACGCCCGCCCAACGCGATCGGCTTGCCGTCGAGAAACGCTTCTCGCCGCTCCAGCGACACCTGGGCATTACCTATTCGGATCATGGCTTCCTCGCACGGGGACGGGCGTTCGCGCAGCCCGGGCAGCCTAGGCCAGCGCACGCATTCAGACAATTATCCCGAGGGATAGGTTGGCTCAAGGACTATACAAGCGCCCGGCAAAGGCCTGGGGGCGATAACGGACAACGGCGTGCCCGTTACGGCCAAGCGCGCTGCAAGCCGCATCCACAGGGGGGGCGCTGCGTATACTCGCGTCTCATGATGTCGCTAGCAGGGGTGCCCGATGCTCGATGAACGCCTCGCCCACAGGCCCATCGATTTTGACCAGTCGATCGATGAGGGCTGGTTGAACCGCTGCGACATTACCGCGCTGGGCCAGGAAGGTGAACTCAGCTACTTTCGCCTGCACGACCCCGCCAGCCAGCAAGCCTGGATTGCAGTGCGCGCTCCGCTCGAAGCCCCTGCCGCCTGCCAGCGGCTGGAACGTGATTACCGCCTGCAACTGGACCCGCAGTGGGCGGTCATCCCGTCGGCATTCGTACGCTCCGCCGAAGGCCCGCTGCTGGTGTACCCGGCCGGCCGCTCGGTCGCCGACCTGATCGCCAACGGCCCACTGGCGCTCGCGCCGTTTCTCGATATTGCCATGAACGCGGCCAACGCCCTGGCGCTGGCCCACGAAGGCAATGTGCTGCATGGCGCCCTGCAGCCAGCGCATGTGTGCCTGCAGGGCAACCAGCGGGTGCGCCTGAGCTGCTTTCGTGCCGACCCGGCGCAGTTGATCAGCGAACAGGGCACCCCGCTCGGCAACTGGGCGTACCTGGCGCCGGAACAGGTCTGCCCGCACGGCAGCAGCAGCGACCGGCGCAGTGACATCTATGCCTTGGGCGCGATCCTTTACCAGCTACTGCTGGGCGAGCTGCCGCTGACCGGGCGCGACACCCCGCACTGGCGTCAGCTGCATGCGGGAGTGCAGCCGCGCGCCGCCTGCGAAGTCGAGAGCAACGTGCCGCAGCCGCTGAGCCGGATCCTGGCCAAGGCACTGGCCAAGGAACCCGATGCTCGCTATCAGAGCGCCCGCGCCCTGGCGATAGACCTGGGCCACTGTCAGCGGCAATGGACCGCTACCAGAACCCTGCCGGCCTTCGAGCCCGGTTGCGCCGACCCGGTCTCGCCAAGCCGCGAGCGCCTGTATGGCCGCAACGCCGAACAGAAAGCCATCACCCTGCTGCTCAGGGCCATGCGCCGCGACAGCACCCCGCAGGCCCTGCTGATCAACGGCCCCGCTGGCATGGGCAAGTCCAGCCTGGTCGAAACCACGCTGAAAACCTGCGCCACCGGCCATTGGGCAACTGGCAGATGCAACAGCCTGCAGCAAGCGGTGCCGTATGGGCCGTGGGTGGAGATACTCGGCGCGCTGACTACCCAGTTACTGGCCAAGAGCAGCGAGGACCTTGATGCCCCGCGGCGCGAGATACTGCGCCGCATCAAAGGCCACGGCCGGCTCCTCGGCACGCTGGCACCGGACCTGCAGTTGATCCTCGGTCCCCTGCCCGAGCTGCCAGCGAAACCCACGCGCCTGGCCTTGCAGAAGGAGCTGCGGGCCATCGTCGAGTTCCTGCAAGTGTTCAGCCGCCCCGGCCACCCGCTGGTGCTGTTCCTGGACGACGTGCAGTGGGCCGATGATGCCTCGCAGCGCCTGCTGGCTCAGCTACTGGCTGACCCGCCTGGCAACCTGCTGCTGATCTTCGCCAGGCGTACCGATGTGGCTGTCGGCAATGCCATGCCCACCTTGCCGGCAACCCTGCGCAGTACCACGCTGACCCTGCGTCCGCTGGCCGTTGGTGCGGTAGCCGAACTGATCGGCGAGCGCTACCACGTCGGCCCTGAGCAAGCGTTGCCGCTAGCCGGGCTGGTGCACGAAAAGACCGCGGGCAACCCGTTTTTCATCAACCAGATTCTCCGGGCCATGGTCGAAGACCAGCTGTTCACCTTCGACACCCAGGCCATGCGCTGGTCGTGGTGCCTGCAGGCAGTGGCCCGCCACCGCTATGCCGACAATGTTGCCGACCTGATGATCCACCGCCTGACACGCCTGCCAGCGGCGCAACGCGATGTGCTGCGAGTCGCCAGCGCGGCCGGCAACCGATGTGATGATGGCTTGCTCCACCAGGTCCTCGCAGAGCCACCAGGCGAACCGTTGAAAGCCTTGATTGCCGCCGGTTTCCTGTTGCCTGGCCAGAAAGGCCTGGGCTTTGCCCATGACCGGGTAATGGAGGCGGCTTACCAGCTCACGCCGATACCCGAGCGTGCCTCGCTGCATGGGCAGATTGCCCAGGCCATGCTCGGGGCCTGGCCCGAGCATTTGCACGAAGTGCTGTTCGAACTCGCCCACCAGCTGCAAAGCGCCGACCCATGCGGGTTTGCAGCGAACGACCGCGAAGTGTTCCTGCAGCTTTTGTGCGAAGCGGCATCGCGCACCCGCG
Organism: Pseudomonas sp. CM25; assembly: GCF_013179705.1. NCBI lineage: Bacteria > Pseudomonadati > Pseudomonadota > Gammaproteobacteria > Pseudomonadales > Pseudomonadaceae > Pseudomonas > Pseudomonas sp. CM25. The sequence goes on from NZ_JABMCW010000448.1 coordinate 3,218, forward strand.
ACAGCGGTGCCTTTGCACAGGCAGTCAGCTACCTGCACACGGCCGACCAGCTACTGAACCACGGCGGCACGCTGCAAAGCCGCGCCAGCCATGGCTTTGCCATCGCCTGCATGGCGGCAGAGTGCGACATGCAACTGTCGCGCATGAGCGCGGCCGAGGCCCAGGTCGGCGTATGCCGGCAGCGCGCACGCACGCCGCTGGACCAGGCACGGGTGTGTCGGCTGCAGGCACGCCTGTGGACCTTGCGTGGTGACTATCAGGCGGCAATCGGCAGCGCCATGTCCGGCCTGGAGTTGCTGGGGATCCGCTTGCCGCGCGGGGTTGATCGGCAACACGTGGAGGCCAGCCATGCCCATGTGCTCAGCCTGATCGAGCAGAAGGGTCGTCACTGCCTGGAGTCGCTGCCACGCACCGATTCGGAGGAAGCAACGGTCGCCATCAGCCTGCTGGCGACACTGTCGTCATCGTTCTTCGTGCAGGACGACCTGTGCTTCCTGCACCTGGCCAAACTCATGGA
>NZ_JABMCW010000449.1:0-3713 GCF_013179705.1 Pseudomonas sp. CM25
TCAGGGAAGGGTTGCCGGCTGCGAGGAAGGTTTCTACGCCTGCGGTGGTGATTTGATTGGGGGTGTTATCGGGTGGATTTGTTTTCAATTGTCGTACTCCTACGTTCAAAGGAGTTGCCGTGCTCATTCTTTCTCACGGAACAAAGGCGGCAACCGTGCACGAGGTGAGAAACCGAGTGAACATAGGAAGCTCGGCCAGACCGAGGTCTGCCCGCGCACGGTCGCCATTACGCAGCCGATACGTTCATAGTCGGGTTCTCACACCCGGTCGCCAAAGCGACGCGTAAACGGTATCCGTGAGCCATTTCCCCGACAACAGCGATACTTCGGCGGCGCGCGTAGGATAGTTCCGAAGCTTCAAAATCCTGAAGCTTTTGGTCTCTAATTCAGGATTTTCATACAGCTGATGGCCTCTTCGCGGGTGAAACCCGCTCCCACAGGGATGGGCTGCTCTTGAGGCCGGCGCGGTACCTGTGGGAGCGGGTTCACCCGCGAAGAGGCCCTGCCAGACAACACAAGACTAATGCCTCACCGCCACTACGGTGTATCATCCGCCCCCAAATCATTAAAAAGTGAAGTCGCGCGCTGCCCGCCAGCCCCGCGGCATTCTGGCGCTGTGCCAGACCGACAATGGACCACCGGACCTCACCATCGTGACCCAAGCCAAACCCCTCGCCCTGTTGACCCTGGCCCTGGCCCTGGCCCTGACCGCCTGCGCCAGCGGCACGCCACCTCATCACAACAGCAACCTGGGCTGGAACCACCCCGGCATGCAGTTGGGCGGTGACAACGGCCTGCCCATGCGCACCGAAAGCCCGTGCCGCAAGCGCGGCTGCGACAACGACAAGCTGTTCTTCAACCCGGGCAAAACCGAGCCGAACGTAAACACCATCCACCGCGGCTGGTAGGAAAATTCTCGTTTTGGGGCGGTGACTTAGGTCTTTTTCGAACAATCGCAAGTAAGTGGTTTACAGACGCCAACCGATCGCTATAATGACGCCCCATTGCCGGTATAGCTCAGATGGTAGAGCAACTGACTTGTAATCAGTAGGTCCCGGGTTCGATTCCTGGTGCCGGCACCATACAAGGTTCCATAGAAAGCTTTCAAAATCTTTGGAACCCCCGAAAAACCCGCCCTCTGGCGGGTTTTTTCGTTTTGGCGTTCCGTCGGATTCCGAGGGTAGCCAGCGCTAATAAGGGTACTTTTAAGGATACCTACCAATTCGACATTGGAAAGTACCCTTATGGCTCGCACAACGGCTCCCCTTACCGACAACGCCTGCCGCACTGCAAAGGCTCGCGAACGTGAGTACAAGCTTTTTGACGGCGATGGCCTTTACCTGCTCGTGAAGCCCAACGGTCGCAAAGGCTGGCGGCTCAGGTACGTGAAGCCCGATGGTCGCGAGGGCCTGACCTCACTCGGCAATTACCCGGTGGTCGGGCTGGCTGACGCTCGCCACAAGCGCTTCGAGCTTAAACAGCAGCTCGCCAACGGCATTGACCCCATCCAATCCAAGCAGCAGGCCAAGGTGCAAGCCGTAATCAATGGCCGTACCTTCGAAAGCGTTGCGCTCGATTGGTATGCCGGGATGGTGCCCAAGTGGGCGCCGGGCCACGCCAAGACTGTACTCAGCCGGTTGAAGACTCATGTATTCCCTTTGCTCGGTGCCAGGGCAATCGTTGAGTTGGACACCCACGACCTTATGCAGCCACTGGAAGCGGTGACGAAGCGCGGCACCATCGACGTGGCGCTCAGGATCAAGAACTACCTGCAAAGCGTCATGCGCGAAGCCAAACGGCTGCGGCTGATCACCGCGAACCCGGCTCACGACCTCGACGGCTCGATCAGAGCACCACGGGTTACACATCGACCCGCGCTACCCTTATCGCGGCTGCCAGAGCTGCAAGCACGCATCGACGACTACAAAGGTCGTCCACTCACACGCCTTACCGTGATGCTGTCGCTGCACGTGTTCGTACGCTCCAGTGAGCTGCGCTTCGCCCGCTGGAACGAGTTCGACCTCAATCGCGGCATCTGGGAGATCCCCGACACTCGCCCGGCGCTCGACGGCGTACCGTTTTCCACAAGGGGTACGAAAATGGCCGGAGACATTCACGTTGTACCCTTATCGCCGCAAGCAGTGGGCTTGCTTGAGCAGATCCACGCGATCACCGGCAAGTTCGAGCTGGTGTTCGCGGGAGATGCCAAACCGTGGAAACCGATGTCTGAGAACACGGTGAATGCCGCGCTAAGGACGATGGGCTATGACACCAAAGTGGATATCTGCGGCCACGGGTTCCGAGCCATGGCGTGCAGTGCGCTGGTCGAATCCGGACTTTGGTCAGAGACGGCCATCGAACGGCAGATGAGCCACAAGGAACGCAACAACGTGCGCGCCGCTTATACCCACAAGGCCGAGTTCCTCGAAGAGCGCCGGATGATCATGACCTGGTGGAGCCGGTTTCTGGAGGCGAACCGCGAGGACCATGTGACGCCGCATGAGTTTGCCAAGCAAACGGGCGAGAACGTCACGCGCCTTCGCAGTGCCAAGATGACCGAGTAACCCGCCGCGCCACCACCTCAACTTGCGGTGAAGTTACCCACAGCACCGCATGAAGCTCCTCCGCGCGGGTCCTTTCAAACGGGGCTGCAAAGCCGCCCCGTTTGAAAGGACCATACCTAAGAAAAAAACTGCTGGCACAGCTTACGTCTGTGGAAAACCACTGATGTCCACCGGGGGATAGTTTTATCCACAGGCGCTAAACCCCTGATATCGCGCTGCTTGACGAATATTGTCCACAAGCGTAGACCGGGAGTCGCAAGAGCTGTCGATGACAGCACCCCAGGTGACCCGAACCTTTAAGGTCACGCCGCTCCCGCGGTGGTTCACCCGCAAGTACGATTCGCGTCCGGCAGCTCGTACGGTCACTACCCATGTGATGGATGCCAACTCAATATCGTTGCCCCTGCGGCAACCACCCTACCCCATCTGCTCAGCAGCAACCTATCCGCTTGGCCATTTCGCGTGCGCCAACCTGCGCCCGTCTCTTTCACTGGAAAGAGACGGGCGCTCCTGACACTGCTGCAGCCCAGATCGCACATGGCTCAGCGGCAATTCCCCTCGTGACAATTGGCGTGACAAACGCCGATGTCACCAGCGACAGCCATGCAGGTGATGGTGCCGCAGACCAGGGAATGGACTGCACCTGACTGACAGTCAGGCATGCCCCGGTCATCGCATTGCTGCGTTCACCCGACTCAGGATCTCGCGGCACTGGTCTCGTCAGCCAATGCAGCCTCCACCCGCCCACCGTTAACGGTGCTTAGGAGGCCAGATCATGAGATGCCCTTGCTCCCGGTCGTAAGGAGCCGCCAGTCCCGCGTTAGAGGACATCCCCACAGGTCGCAGGGGCCTTGATCCCTGATAACACTCAACATTCTTGGCGGGATGACGTGGGGCGAGGATCGGAAAACGTCAGATGAGGTGACCGACATGGCATTGGTAGGTAGACGCGATGGTCGCAATTTCGGTTATGGCAGGCAATTGAGCTACGCAGGGCCGCAGGCGCTTAAGGACATGTTCGGCGGCGGTCATTACGGCACGGTCAAGGCGCACTGTGATCGGTGGCAGGCATTCGTCAAATGGTGCCGTTCCGAACAGGGGCCCGGTATCAATGATGCTCGGCAGATTGATCGGAAGGTATTGGCCAAC
>NZ_JABMCW010000045.1:0-25373 GCF_013179705.1 Pseudomonas sp. CM25
GCTCAACGACCAACTGGAGCAGCGGGTTGCGGCACGCACCGACGAGCTGCTGGAGGCCAACCGCAACCTGCAGCAGCAGATCGCCGAGCGCAAACAGATCGCCCGCGCCTTGCGCGACGCCCGCGATGCCGCTGAAACCGCCAACCGCAGCAAGGACAAGTACCTGGCCGCTGCCAGCCACGACCTGCTGCAGCCGCTCAATGCCGCCCGCCTGCTTATCTCGACCCTGCGTGAACGGCCATTGCCTGAGGCGGAGCACGTCCTTGTCGAGCGTACCCATCAGGCCCTGGAGGGCGCCGAAGACTTGCTGACCGACTTGCTGGATATCTCCCGGCTGGACCAGGCAGCGGTGAAGCCTGACGTGGCGTTGTACCGCCTCGACGAATTGTTTGCGCCGCTGGTTTCGGAGTTCCGTTCGGTGGCCGATGCTGCAGGGTTGAAACTGCGCGCGCGGGTGGGTGGCTATGCGATCAGCACCGACCTGCGGTTGCTGACCCGTATCCTGCGCAACTTCCTCAGCAACGCCTGCCGTTACACCGACGAGGGCCGTATCCTGCTGGGTGCCCGGCGCCGTGGCGAGCATTTGCGGCTGGAGGTGTGGGACAGCGGCCGGGGCATTGCGCAGGACCGGCTGCAGGCCATTTTCCTCGAGTTCAACCAGCTGGACGTCGGTCGCGCCGCCGATCGCAAAGGCGTGGGCCTGGGGCTGGCCATCGTTGAGCGCATCGCCAGGATTCTCGGCTATCGCATCGAGGTACGCTCGTGGCCGGGGCGGGGTTCGGTGTTCAGCATCGACGTGCCGCTTGGCGCACAGATGCCGCAGGCCGTTCAGCAGGCTGTACCGCAACCCAGCGCTGGCGACCCGCTACCGGGCCGCCGCCTGTTGGTGCTGGACAATGAAGTGAGCATCCTTGAAAGCATGGGCGCGCTGCTGGAGCAGTGGGGCTGCGAGGTGGTCACCGCGACGGACCAGGCAGGCGCGCTGCAGGCCTTGCAGGGGAGGGCACCGGAACTGATCCTGGCGGATTTTCACCTCGATCACGGGGTGGTCGGATGCGCGGTGGTCAGGCATTTACGGCAGCATTTTGCCGCTGCCATTCCTGCCGTGATCATCACTGCCGACCGCAGCGACCAGTGTCGGCGGGCCCTGCAGAAGCTCGGCGCGCCATTGCTGAACAAGCCGGTGAAACCGGGGAAATTGCGTGCGGTGTTGAGCCAGTTGCTGGGCTAGAGCAATTTTTTAAATCCAATATATTGTGGCTTACGTTCGTTTTTACGATTTAAGCCACAATAAGTGAGAATTACATAGTTGGCGGGCTACACGCTGCCATTGCAAGGGCAGCGTTACGCCGAATGCCAGTCAGTTAGGAAATTAGGTCCGCTTTGCGGCCCATCGCCGGCAAGCCAGGCTCCCACCAGTACGGCGCATGGCTTGAATTCGATGCGGTCTGGGGTGGGAGCTGGCTTGTCGTGGCGACGAACCGCGGCGATGGGCTGCGTTGCAGCCCCATTAGCCTTCATCCGCCGCGTGCGAGAAACTCAGGTGCCGCGCAGCCACCAGAAAAACATGCAGGCTGCCCAGGTGCGAACCATTGAGGTTCATCGCGCCGTTTTTGTACATCGACCCATCCTTGTTCACAGTCCACCGATGGCAGTTATACGTTTGCCAGCAGGCTGCGCCCTTTCGCCAGGTAGGCGTCGAACTCATCCTGCGGGACCATGCTGCCACCCGTGCCCCAGACCAGGTGGGTGGCATGCTGCAGCTGAGCAGGGCTAAAGCCCTGGCGCGCCAGGTACGCCTGAGCTTGCAGCACCCGCGCCATACCGGGTACGCCGGCTAACGCGGAGGGTTCCAGCTTGACCTTGTCCTGCTCGAAGGCAACCACCATCAGGCTGTACAGTGCCTCGTCGGTGACGGTGTAGTAACCATCGATCAGCCGCTGCATGGCTTTGCCGACGAACCCGGACGGGCGCCCGACAGCCAGGCCGTCGGCAGCGGTGATGTTGTCGATGCCGAAGTCCTGCACGCTGGTTTGGTCGTGCAGGCCGGTGTACACACCCAACAGCATGCAAGGGGAGTGCGTGGGCTCGGCAAAGATGCAGTGCACCGCATCACCGAATACCAGCTTCAAGCCGAACGCGACGCCGCCAGGGCCGCCGCCGACACCGCAGGGCAGATAAACGAAAAGGGGATGGTCTGCGTCCACCTTGATGCCAGCTTGCTCGAGCTGGTTGGCCAGCCGTTCAGCCGCAACGGCGTAGCCCAGAAACAGTTGTGGGGAATTTTCGTCGTCAACGAAATAGCAGCTGGGGTCGGCTGCCGCCTGTTCGCGACCCTGCTCGACCGCAACGCTGTAGTCGGAGGCGTGTTCCACCACCGTCACGCCGCTGGCGCGCAGATTGTCCTTTTTCCATTGCCGGGCGTCGGACGACATGTGCACGCTTACCTGGAAACCCAGTTTCGCGCTCATGATCCCTATCGACAAGCCCAGGTTGCCGGTCGAACCCACGGCAATCTTGTGCTGGCCGAAGAACGCGCGGGCCTGGTCACTGGCCAGTTTGGCGTAGTTGTCCGCCGCTGTGATCAGGCCGGCCGCCAGGGCCAGGTCCTCGGCATGCTTGAGCACCTCATGGATACCGCCCCGGGCCTTGATCGAGCCGGAGACCGGCAAGTCGCTGTCTGCCTTGAGCCATAGGCTGCCAACGTTTTGCAGTGAATGTTGGTCGATGAGCCGTTGACGCAGTTGCGGCAGAGGGGTGATGTGCGACTCGATGATCCCACCGGCAGCCGCAGTTTCGGGGAAAACCGTGGCGAGGTAGGGTGCAAACCGCTGCAACCGCTTGCTGGCCGTTTGCACGTCTGTAGCTGTCAGGCCTACATCGCCCAGGGCTGCTGACGCGCTGGCGATGGCGGGGTTGAACCAGCTGGTCTCTTTCAGGGCGACCAGGTCGGTGATGATCGGGTGGCTGTGTTGCCAGTTTTCGAGGGTTTTACCGTGAATCATGATTTCACCTGTCGCGCGGTAGTTGCACAGTAGAACAGACAATCTTCGACAGGAGGAGGGCAGGATTCAAACGATCGGTCCTCAACCCACAGGTGAACCGAGATCATGCATGGTGCCAGCACGAGCGGCTGTATCGGGCGGTGCTGGCAGTGTAGGAACAACTGTCATGCGCAAAATTCAGAAAGCCTGCAGGGCTCAGCGCGAGCTCAAGAGCTCTTTGCGGACAATTTCCGCGCCTGCACTTAACGCGTGGAGTTTGCCGCGGGCTACCTGGCGAGGTAACGGCGCCATGCCGCAGTTGGTGCAAGGGAAGAGCTTGTCGGCGTCCACGAACTGAAGTGCCTTGCGCAGGGTGTTGGCCACTTCCTCTGGTGTTTCAATGGTATGGGTAGCTACATCGATGGCCCCGACCATGACTTTCTTGCCGCGGATCAGCTCAAGCAGGTCCATTGGGACATGCGAGTTGTGGCACTCCAGGGAAATGATATCGATGCTGGACTGTTGCAGTTTGGGGAAGGCTTCTTCGTATTGTCGCCATTCCGACCCCAGGGTCTTTTTCCAGTCTGTATTGGCTTTGATGCCATAGCCATAGCAGATGTGCACCGCCGTTTCGCATTTCAGGCCTTCAATGGCGCGCTCCAGAGTAGCGACGCCCCAGTCATTCACCTCGTCGAAGAACACATTGAATGCGGGTTCATCGAACTGGATGATATCAACGCCGGCGGCTTCGAGTTCCCTGGCTTCTTGGTTGAGGATCCTGGCAAATTCCCAAGCCAGTTTTTCTCGGCTTTTATAGTGGGCGTCATACAGCGTATCGATCATGGTCATGGGACCTGGCAGCGCCCATTTTATGGGTTGCGAGGTTTGCTGGCGCAGGAACTTGGCATCCTCGACAAACACCGGCTTTTGCCGGGCGACAGCGCCCACGACCGTCGGTACGCTGGCATCATAGCGATCACGAATTCTAACGGTTTCACGTTGCTCGAAATCGACACCGCTGAGATGCTCGATAAACGTGGTTACAAAATGCTGGCGGGTTTGCTCACCGTCACTGACGATATCGATGCCAGCGTGCTGCTGATCGTGCAATGCCAGGCGCAAGGCATCCTGTTTGCCTTCACGGAGTTGTTGGTCTTGCAATTTCCAGGGTGACCACAGTGTTTCAGGTTGTGCAAGCCAGGACGGTTTCGGCAAGCTGCCGGCAGTGGAGGTGGGTAGCAGTGTGTTCATGACAGATGACCTGATGTTTTAGAGTGTGATCAATGCGCGTGGCGAGCAGACCACTGCTCTAGCGTGGCTTGATAGGGTTTGACAAATTGCTCTTCGGCATATTTGCCCTGCTCGATAGCCAGGCGGCTACGCTCTGCGCGGTCATAGACAATGCGCGTGAGTGAGTAGTCCTGGTGCTGCAGGCTGGGCTGGTAGCACTTTCCGGCTGCCGAATTGGCGTTGTAGATTTCAGGTCGGTAAATTTTCTGGAACGTATCCATGGTGCTGATGGTGCTGATCAGCTCCAGGTTGGTGTAATCAGCCAGCAGGTCGCCGGAGAAATAGAAAGCCAGCGGCGCGGCACTGTTCGGCGGCATGAAATAGCGAACTTTCAAACCCATCTTGTTGAAGTAGTCGTCCGTCAGGGAGTAGGCATCCTGCAGGTATTCAAAGCCGAGCACCGGGTGCTGGTTCTCGGTGCGGTGATAGGTCTTGCTGCTCGATACGCTCAGGCAGATAACGGGTGGCTTGTCGAAGTGCTGCTTGTAGGTGTCGGAATTGACGAAGCACTTGAACAGCTTGCCATGCAAATCGCCAAAATCATCGGGGGTGCTGAAATGTGTGCGGTTTTTATTGTGCTCCAGCAGGCGCACACTGAAGTCGTAATCGCGCACGTAAGAAGAGAAATTGTTCCCGACCATCCCCCCGATACGCGTGTTGGTTGCACGGTCGAAAATGTCGGCTTTCAATATCTCTATCAGGGGCAGAGCAGTGCTGCACTGTTGGGCGGCAAGGTTCATTTCGACCGAGATTATTTCAAGTTCGACAGAGTAGCGATCACCTTCTGGATTATCCCAATGAGCCAGGGTATTGAAGCGATTATCGATCATCTTCAGGGTGTTGCGCAGGTTTTCCTGGCGATTGGCGCCCCTGGCCAAGTTGGCAAAATTGGTAGTGAAGCGAGTATTTTCGGCGGGGTGATAATGTTCGTCGAAAACAATACGCTTGAGGGTAAACCGAGGTTCGTTATTCATGGTGAACGGGTGTCCTGATGCCTGAGGTGCTGGCGTAATTTGATAGTGTGATCATTCAGCCAGCGCTTCCCAGCTTCCATCCCTGGGACTTTCGCTCAGTAGTCTCTTGAGTGTTTATGATGAGACGTAGTTTAGGCGGGGGTAGTCATTGAAGGGTAATGAATAGATTTCACAGGCTTTTTAGTACTGTTCATGTTGGGTAAGTCAGTTGAAGATGGCCCCGGCTCATCGACCGGGGCCTACAGCACGGCGGCAGCTATTGCCGCCAGGGCATCAGGCACGCTTGATCAACGCTCACCGTCTTTTTTTTGCCCGGCGTCCTGCCCGCGCTGGCCACCCATCCGCCCGGCATCAGATGCCTGGTCCTTGTTGCCGTGGCTTTCGCCCGCTTGTCCACCTTGGCGGCCGGCTTCCTTGGATTTATCCCAGTCCTTGTTCATCTTGTCGTCGGGCATCTGCCCGCCTTGCTGGCCGCCTTTCTGATTTTGAGTCATGTCGCCACCGGCGCCATGGCCGCCTTGCTGGCCTGCCTTGCCGACATCGGTATTGGCGGTGCCGCCTTGATTTGCGCCTTTGTCTTGGTTGTTAGCCATGATCGCTTACCTCAAGTCAACACAGGAAGTTCTGTGTTCAGTTGTGACCTGCGCAAAGCCCGGTGAAGTGCAAAACATTGCGGCTTTTCTGACGAGACGCTTTAACGACCTTCGGCCCGGTATTTAGCGGCTGAAAACCCAGCGGCCACGCTGCGTTTCAGCGGATACCCAACCAACGATCGAGTGAGAGGCGGCCGGCGCCCTTGGCCACCAGCAGCAGCAACAGCCCTGCCCAGGTCAGGTGTGTCGGCCAGGCATCCGGGTAGACAAACACCTCGATCACCGTGGTCATGCCCAGCAGCGCCAGAGCCGAGAGGCGGGTGAACAACCCCAGCACCAGCAGCAGCGGGAACAGGTGCTCGGCATAAGTGGCCAGGTGCGCGGCAAGGTGTGAAGGAATCAGCGGCAAGGCGTATTCACTTTGAAACAGCTCATAGGTGCTCGGGGTGATGGTAAGCACGCCCTCGACCTTGGTCCGCCCGGACAGGAAGAACACCGAGGCAATCCCCAGCCGCGCGATCAGGCACAGTACCGAGTCGCCCAACAAGCCTTGCAGCCATTCGGCAAGCCGGTTCCAGTGCTGACGCAGGCCGGGGCTGGCGGTTGTGGTGGGGGAAATGTGCATGGCAGCCTCCTTCAACGGGGCAGGGACAGTGGGGCGAGTGCCTGGGCCCCAAGCAGGCTACCCAGCAACGCATTGAAGTCCAGGCCGGGTTCGGCCTGCAGTGCCAGGGCCGAGGCCCGGTCCAGGTCATGCCCGTTGGCACAGGCATCCAGAAACGCGCAGGCGCCCTCGGTCAACGCCTGCCAGCCAACACCCTCGACGTCGCCCACCAGCAACACGCCTTCGCCATGCCAGGCGATGTGCTCCGGCAACGGCTGCGCCAGCCGGTTATGGTGCCAGAGGGTGTACACCGGATGCTCTGCGAACCACTGCCAGCGTGCGCTGCGCCGCGGCTGCAAGGTACAGCGGGCAAGGTCGCTGGCGGTCATCCCGGCGAGTTCGGCCACGTCCAGGGCGGGTGCCTGCTCGGCGCAGAATGCTTGCAACCACAGCCAGTCCAGCCGGGCGACGTCGGCCAGGTAGGTCAGCCCGTTGGCGCAGGCGAAGGGGGCCAGGTAGTCGGCAAAGGTTTCGCCGTAGGCAATCAGCCGCGCATCAGGCGGCGGGTACTGGCGGGCGTAGCGGCCAGCCACGTCGGCCAGCCAGTCGCGACCGACCAGCCGTTCGACGCTGGGGAAGTTGTCGCAGAGGGCGTCAACACAGCCCTTGAACACGGTGTTGCGGTACACCGCGAAGCCGGGTTGCGCGGCAACGCCGGTTGCGCTGCCGTGGTACAGGGCCTGGATGAAGGTGTCCTGAAAATGCGCCAATGTGCGGTTCATGCCGGCCTCCGTGACAGGCTGAGAATGGCCTGGGCCACATCGCGTTCAGCCAGCAGGCTATCGAACCCGGGCAGGTGGTCGTCACGTTCGATCAGTGTCGGCCGTGGGCCGATGCGCCCGACCAGGCGTTGGAACAGGGCCCAGACCGCTTCGCTGACAGGGGCGTCGTGAGAGTCGATCAGTAATGCCGAGTCGGCGTCGTGGCTGTACCCGGCCAGGTGGATCTCGACAATGGCCTCGGCAGGGAAGCGGTCAAGATAGGCTTCGGCAGAGAAACCCAGGTTGTGGGCGCTGACATGCACGTTGTTGACGTCCAGCAACAAGCCACAGCCGGTGTGCTGCACCAGTTCGGCAAGGAACTCGACTTCGGCGTAGTCGTGGCCCTCCAGGCTCAGGTAATGGCTGGGGTTCTCGACCGCGATAGGCCGGCCGAGTGCATCCTGGGTACGCTGGATATTGTCGGTGATACGCCGCAGGGCCTCGCTGCTGCGCGGAAACGGCAGCAGGTCGGGGTGATAGTGGCCGCGCCAGGTTGACCAGGCCAGGTGTTCCGACACCAGTGCCGGTTGCAGGCGTTGCACCAGCGCTGCCAGGCGCTGCAGGTGCAGTGGGTCGGGGGGCGCAGCGGCTGCAAGGGACAGCGAGACCCCGTGCAGTGATAGCGGGTGGCCGGCGCCGATACGCTCCAGCCAGGCGAGCCGTGGGCCGCCGACCATGTAGTTTTCCGGGTGCACCTCGAACCACAGGTGCTCGGTGTCACAGCCCAGTGCCTGTGCATAGTGCTCGGCCTTGAGGCTCAGCCCGGCACCCAGCGTGTGCAATGCGTTCATGGTCGGCGGCCTTCGCTCAGGACTTGATCGGGGTCAGCGAGCCCATGCCGTTGGGCGTCTTGATCGAGGTACAGGTACCAGCGGGCACGTTTTTCCAGTGCATGCCGTCATAGTCCTGCTTGGCACTGCCGGCGCAAGAGGTGCCAGCACCCGCCTTGCAGTCGTTTTTCCCGGCCATGGCCACGCCGTAGCATTTTTCCATGGCGGCGCCAGCAGGCGCCTTGGTGTCGGCTGCCACGGCGGTGCCGGCCAGGGTGGCGAGGGCAACGGCAGCAGCGGCAAGGGCGAAGTTGTTCATGGTGGATCTCCAGAAGTGGCAAGGCCGGTGGCGGTTCCCCTCGGCTCATCCATCAGTTCGTCATCCGTGCGGTTCGGGTTACAGCAGGCAAAAAATATTTTTTGAGGTTTGCCAAGGGCTCTCCTAACGTTGTGAAGCACACCACCGGTCGCATTTTTCCTACGGGGTGTAACCAGGACCGCTCATGCCGCGAACTACCCCTCAGGCACACTTGAACGCACGCGAGGCGCAGCTGCAGCAATTGCTGTTGCATGGCATGCAGGGTGACGAGCAGGCGTACCGGGCGTTCCTGAGTGCGCTGGCGGTACATTTGCGGGCCTTTTTACGCCGGCGCCTGGCCGGGCGCCCGCATGAGGTCGAAGACCTGCTGCAAGAGGTATTGCTTGCGGTGCACAATGCCCGCCATACCTACCTGCCCGGGCAGCCGCTGACCGCGTGGGTGCAGGCCATCGCGCGCTACAAGCTGGCCGATCACTGGCGCGCCTTTGCCCGCCACGAAGCACTGCACGAACCGCTGGACGAAGAGCAGGCCCTGTTCGCCAGCGAGGACGACCAGCCACAGGAGGCCAGCCGTGACCTGGGGTTGCTGCTGCGAAGCCTGCCCGACCGCCAGCGGCTGCCGATCCAGCACGTCAAGCTCGAAGGCCTCAGTGTCGAGCAGACGGCCAGGCTGACCGGGTTGTCCAGCTCGGCGGTCAAGGTTGGCATCCACCGTGGGCTCAAGGCGTTGGCGAAAATGATACGAGGCAAACCAGACAATGAAGACCATTGATTTGATCGGCCTGCTGGCCAAGGGCGAGGTGCCTGGACCGCGGCATGCCCTGGCCCGGCGCTTTGCCCTGGCGCTGATTGCCGGCGGCCTGGGCGCGCTGCTGTTGATGATGGCGGTGTACGGCGTGCGCGCGGACCTTGCCGACGTGGCGCGGCTACCGCTGTTCTGGGCCAGGCTGGCGCTGCCGGCAAGCCTGGCGGCGGCGGCATTGTGGCTGTGTAGTCGCCTGGCGCGCCCGGGGGTGAACGGCGGCGCGGCCTGGGTGGTATTGGCCCTGCCCATCGTGCTGGTATGGCTGGGCGGGGCGATGGCGTTGGTCGGTGCGCCGGTCGAATCGCGTGCCGAGTTGATGCTGGGACGTACCTGGCGTACCTGTGCATTGAACATTGGCTTGCTTGGCATTCCGGCGCTGGCGGCGGTGTTCTGGGCCTTGCGCGGCCTGGCGCCGACCCAGTTGCGCCGGGCCGGCGCAGCGGGGGGGCTGTTGGCCGGTGCTGTTGCCACATTGGCGTACTGCCTGCATTGCCCTGAGATGGAGGTACCGTTCTGGGGTGTGTGGTACGTGTTGGGGATGGCGCTGCCCACCGTGCTGGGGGCGCTGCTGGGGCCACGCTTGCTGCGTTGGTAGCTGCCAGGTGCGCATGGAGCCCGAAGTTGGCCTGGGCTGCACCGTGCTGATCTACTCCCCAGGTAGGCGGGTAACGCGCCTGGTGGTGAGCTTGACCCGATGACTCTGGCCGCTCCCGTTACCCAGCATGCAGAAACCATCCTGCTGGTGGATGATGAACCGACCGTGCGCATGTTGCTGACCGATGCGCTTTCAGAGTCTGGATATACGGTCCACTGAACCTGGCTACCGTGAAGCGCAGAGCTAGCCAGGGAGCCACTGGGTCATATCACTTTTACTGCGCGACCAATGAACTTCACCGGGCCGGTAGGCAGGCCTGAAGGCGAGCCGCCAGCCTTCTCCAGGGTCAGCTCGAACAGCTGGTTGGCCTCCAGCGGGGGCAGGCTCTGCAGCGGCACGCGGTAGGGCTCGCCCGGTTTGACCAGGCCCAGAGAAACAGGCGCCTGCCACTGTTCACCCTTGGTCCAGAACTGTAAGGCCATGCCCTCTGGGACCGCATCGCGCCCCAGCGGGATCAGCTCGATCACCCGGCTGTCGCTGGCCTGCACGACCCAGCCAGGGGCCTGGCTGCTTGGCGCCACCAGTACCACCAGGTAACGGGTTGTGGGGGCCGGGGTGGTCAGCAAGGTAAACGCCAGTAGCAGGCTTGCAGCCAAGCCGGCGGCGCTTAGGCCTTGCCACAGGCCAAGACGTTGCCACCAGCCGAGCTGCGATGCCCTGGCGGGTGCAGGCAGCTCATCGAGACTGCGCTGGATACGGCCCCACAGGCGCGCACTCGGCGGCCGCGCGGTGGCCAGCTCGGTCAGCGGCAGCAGGCGGGCTTCCCAGGCATCCACGGCGGCGCGCAAGGCGGGGTCTGCGCTCAGGCGCTCGGCTATGGCGGCATGTAGCTCGGGTGGCAAGGTTCCCAGCACATACTCCCCGGCAAGGGCGTGCAGTGCTTCGATAGCATCGGGCTTCATTCCAGGCACTCCCGCAACGCCTTGAGGCTGCGCTTGATCCACGCCTTGACGGTGCCCAGCGGCGCGCCCAGCAGGCTGGCGATCTCGGCGTGGCTGCAGCCATCCACATAGGCATGCAGGATGCAGCGCTGCGGCGCGGGCTGTAATTGCTCGAGGCAGCGGTAGATCTTTGCCGAGCCTGACCAGAGGTCCATCCCATCCAGCCCACCGCGCATTGCCAGCGCAGCATCAACCTCGACGTCGTCAAACTCGGTTTCCCTGCGGCTAGCACGGATCGAATTCAGCGCCAGATGGCGGGTGATGCTGTAGATCCAGCCCCGCGCCGAGCCGCGGGCCGGGTCGAAACTGGCGGCGCGGGTCCAGATACGGATGAACGCATCGTGGACGATGTCTTCGGCCGTGGCGTCATCCTGCACGATGCGCCGGGCAACGCCCAGCAGACGTGCGCCTTCGTGATCATAAAGCGCCTGCAAGGCGGGGCGATCGCCCTGCGCACAGGCCTGCAGGCAGCGTTGGAAGTCGAAAGGGACTGCAGGCGAGTTCAACGAGTGCGGCTTCCTTGAGTCATGCCAGGTACCCCGGCCATCCGGCCGGGGGCTTGCCAACGAGCGTAGATGATCGATTGCCAGGTGTCTGCTCAAGCGGCCTTCATTTCGCCGTCCAGAACACATAGTCGGCCTGGTACTTGACTTGTTGCCGTGTGCCCTTGTCCTGCGCGGTGCAACCACTGGCCGGGGCCACGCCACCTTGAGTGGCCAGGCGCTGGATATAGCTGACACCTTGCATGGCACCCTGGCCTTCGGTCGGGTTGGCCTTGACCAGCTGATAGGGCAGGGCACTGGTGCCGGCCGGGGCTACCGCCAACTGGGTGCCGGTGACTTTCGAGCCATCCTTGGCTTGCCAGGTGGCGGGTGGGCCGAAGTATTCGCCCAGCGCTTTGCCAGCCCGGTCGTTCAGCACCGCTTTGGGGCCGACGAATGCCCATTCGGTCTGGCCGGGGGTGCTGGCCTTGTCACGGCACTCATAGGTGATTTCGCCGACGCCGATGGTTTCCAGCATGACGCGATGGCCATCGGGCACCTTGACGGCATCGGGCAACGTGGCTTGGGCGAGGGCGGCTGGCGCTGCCATGGCGAGGCTGCAGGCTAGCAGGCAGGCGCGGGTTCTGGCGTTCATGGGCAATGCTCCTGAAAGGTCATTTGGCTGGGCGAGCACAGGCCGCCCACTACCAATACCCGCCAGCAGGCAAATTGGATGCACTGGTCGCAGATGAATCGCTACCGAGGCGTTGCAGTTGAACGTCAGCCGATGATGGGCCTCTCACATGAAAGGGTACAGTGAGGCCTTGGTCATGAGTATTGAACGCAGCATCCCTGAGCTTGAAGCCTGGTATGCCCAGTACGACGACATCAGCTACCGGCGCGAATCACCGGATGCCTACCACCATGAGCTGCTCCGCACCGCAGAAGCCCTGCGTGACGATGGTGCCATCGAGTGGGACGACTGGCTGGCGCTAAAGGCGCTGGCCGACGAGGCGCATTTGGGCGCAGTCGAAGATGCCGTGCAGGCGCACGTAAGCGACCCGGACGCATGAAAGCGCTGAAGATTGCCACTTTCAACATCAATGGTATCCGCAGCCGGCTGCCTGCCCTGCTGGCCTGGCTGGAGCGGGAGAAGCCTGATATCGCTTGCTTGCAGGAGCTAAAGGCCGCGGACCCGCAGTTTCCGCAGCAGGCACTGGAGGCGGCCGGTTACGGTTGTTTGTATCACGGCCAGCCTTCGTGGAACGGTGTGGCCATCCTGGCGCGTGACAGCGAACCCCTGGAGGTCCGGCGCGGCCTGCCAGGCATGGAAGATGATAGCCAGAGCCGCTACCTGGAGGCCGCGGTTCACGGGGTGCTGGTGGCCTGCCTTTACCTGCCCAACGGCAACCCGCAGCCTGGGCCGAAGTTCGATTACAAGCTGCGCTGGTTTCACGCCCTTATCGAGCATGCGCGGGGGTTGTACGGTAACGGTCACCCGACGCTGCTGGCAGGCGATTTCAACGTGGTGCCCACCGACATGGACATCTACAACCCACGTTCCTGGTTGAAGGACGCGCTTTTGCAGCCAGAGTCGCGTGGGTGTTTCGAACAGCTGCTGGAGCAGGGCTGGGTCGATGCCCTTCGGCATCTGCACCCGGACGAGCGTGTTTACACCTTTTGGGATTATTTCCGTAACCACTGGGCGCGCAACGCCGGGTTGCGTATCGATCACCTGCTGCTCAACCCCGACCTTGCACCGTATCTGAAGCGGGCCGGGGTCGATGCTTGGGTGCGCAATGAGGTGAAGGCCAGTGATCATGCGCCGGTGTGGATCGAGCTGGGTGCCCGGCGTCGGTAAGGGAGGTGATCTGGCGAGTTGCATCAGGGGTTATAGGTGCTTGCCGCAAGATATGCAGCGAGCACCTGCCAGCCCCACGCTATTCAAGCCCCCCGCAACCCCAGCCCGTCGCGCCCCTGCGCATGCAGCCCGGTGTCCTGCGGCAGGGCGGTAACCTTGATCGCCCGCACCGGCACCGCAAACTTGGCGCCGACTTTGCCAAACCGCTCAAGCAGCCGGAAGTTGATGGCCTGCTGGATGTCCATGTACAGGTTGTAGCCAGGGTCCTTGACGATATACACACATTCGAACTCCAGCGCTTCTTTGCCAAAACCGCGCAAATGGGCGCGGTCGAAGCGTACCTGGTCCTGGGCCTTGATCGCCTCCTCGACTATGCCGGGGGCTTTCTTCACCGCTTCGGTGGGGGTGTCGTAGGACAGGCCGAACTCGAACACGATGCGCCGTTCATGCAGGCGTTTGTAGTTCTGGATGGTGCTGCCGATCATGCTGGCGTTGGCCATGACGATCTGCTCGCCGCCCAGGCTGCGGATGCGCGTGGTCTTCAGGCCGACGTGCTCCACGGTGCCGGCCAACGGCCCGATGACGATGAAGTCGCCCACCTCGAACGGTTTGTCGACGGCGATCGACAGCGAAGCGAACAGGTCGCCAAGGATGTTCTGCACCGCCAGTGCAACGGCGATACCACCTACCCCGAGGCTGGCGACGAAGGCGGTGATGTTGACGCCCAGGTTGGACAGCATGGCCAGCACCACCACCGACCACAGCAGAACCCTCGCGCCCCAGGCGGACAGGGTGGCCAGTGCGCTGCCCTGGTTCAGGCCGTCGCCGCCATGGCGCGCAAAATACCGGCTCAGGCCCAGGCCGATGGCGCGGTTGGCCCACAGCCCGATCTGCAGGGCCGCGACCACGAACCACAGGCTACCCACCCGCGTCAGCCAGCGCTCGGGCAGGTCGAGCATGCTCAACCCCACCAATAGCGAGGCCAGAAACAGCAGGAAGTTGCTGGTGCCGGCGAGCACTTTGGCCAACACCTGGCTTAACACACCGTCGTGTTCGGACCAGCGCCTGACCCGCCGCTGCACGAAGCTGATGGCTGCACGGGCCACCAAAAAGGTCACGACGGAAACGGTCAGGGCCAGCAACAGGTTGAGAATGGAGATACCGAACAGGGTGTTGTCGGTGAACATTGCGATGAGACGATCACTCATGAGGGGTTGCCTCCTCCTGCGGGAATTAGCGGTGACGGTAGGGGCGGGCAGGCCGCGACACAGTGACTTGCGGATGGGCCCGTGTTTGCGGCTAAAACTGCGCCTACACGGGTTGGGCCGGGCCGGGGAGAGGTAGTTCGATCGGATTTCTGCACGCCGGGCATGCTGCAACGCAACATGCCCGGGTAAAGGACCGGGCAGGTATCAGGCAGCGCGCTGCTCGCCCTTGAGCAGCTTCTTCTGTGCTTCCATGGCCTGGCCCATGTCTTCGAGTTCCTGCTTGCCCAACAACTTGCGAGCGGTCGGGAACAGTTCGCTTTCTTCTTCCTCGATATGGTGTTCCAGCAGCTCCTTCATCACCTTGACCCGGCCGGCGAACTCCACGGTGCCGGTTTCAGTGCCTTCCAGGTCAGGCAGCACCAGCGAGTCGACGGTACGGTGCTCTTCCTTGGCCTCGTAATACATCTTCGCCTCTTCCTTGCCCCCGGCCTGTTTGATGGCGGGGTAGAGGATGTCCTCTTCAAGCCGGGTATGGATGGAGACTTCCTGCTTGATCCGCTCCAGCAGTTCGGCGCGCTTTTTCACGGCGCGTTCAGTGGTGGAGGACAGTTCCTCCAACAGCTTTTTAACCAGGTGATGGTCCTGAATCAGCAATTCGATAGCGTTCATGGGTAACCTCTCGCGGCTGGGAAAAATCACGGTTGCAAGAGGTTGAGTGGGGGCCTGCCGGCAAGGTTCCGCGCCAGTGATGGCTGGCGCCGGTTCGCTTGCCTGCGCGCGGCGGGTGCAGCAGTGACTGAGGGGTCAAAATAAATGGAATCTTTTCTCGTTCTGCCGGCTCAATTAGCCAGGGTTTGATGGAGGAGAATCCAATGGCAGGGCAGCAACTGTATGTGATCGAATACGAGCTTCACGGAGAATTCAGGACATTCATCATTCGCATGGAGCGCATGGACAACACCGAGGCATGGCACTGGGCGAGTTGTGACGCCGGGGTGGGGATCATCCCTCGCTTTGGTCAGCACAAGATCAAGAAAGTCAGCCGGCCCATGGCTGAGCGTTATGGCATTTCCAATGTAAGGTGGCGGCCATCAGGCCAAGGGCCGGAGTTTGTCGCACCGCCCGTGGACATGAAGAAGTTTGCCGTTGGTAACGGCGACAAGTCATGACTGTTGTTCATCGAGCGCAGAGAATCCACTGCTGCCGTTGCCCCCGCATCTTCGCTTCGGGACCGGGGCGGCGGCAGGGTGCGCAAGCTGGTCGATCCCGAGGCGCTGCGCAAGTAGCTTTCCCACCATTTGCCTGCCCCGCATCATGTATCGTGTAGGCTGAGGGCCCGGTTGCGCGGGCCGCGCCTTTTTCCGATGCTCGAGGTCAACCCATGGAACGCGATACCCCTGACGGCACCGCCAGTGGCCAGGCGTGCGCTGCGCAAACAGCAGAGCGGCTGCAGCTGGCGCTGGACGCGGGTGCGATCATTGGCACCTGGGTGTGGGACATCCCCAACGATCGCGTGACAGCCGACGAGCGTTTTTCCCGTTCATTCGGTTTGCCGGTAGAAAGGTGCCTGGCCGGCATGCCGCTGGCAGAAGCATTCGGCTCCATTCATCCGGATGACCGCCAGCAGGTGGCCAGCGCCATCGAGGCCGCCATGGCGCGTGGGGGAGCTTTTCGCTGTGAATACCGGGTGCGCCAGGACGATGGCTGCTACCACTGGGTAGAGGCCAACGGCCGGGCCGAGCTGGATGAGCAGGGCAGGGCCGTGCGCTTCCCTGGTGTGCTGATGGACATCGGCTCGCGCCGGGAGGCTGAGGCCGAGCGTGACCGGGTATCGGCGATGTTGCGTAGCTTCACGGCGGCGGTGCCCGGGGTGGTATACGCCAAGGACCGGCAGGGGCGAATGCTGGTGGCCAACCATGGCGCGACGCAGCTGATCGGCAAGCCACCGGAATACTACCTGGGCAAGACTGACCTGGAGTTCCTGGAGGACAAGCAGCAGGCCCGGCAGGTGATGGCTACCGACCAGCAGGTGATGGCTGGGGGCACGTCGGTGCAGGTCGAGGAGCGGGTAGACATGCCCGATGGCTCGGTGACCCACTGGCTATCGGTCAAGGCGCCACTGCTCAGCGACGGTGGCGAGGTGATCGGGCTGATCGGCTCGTCCATCGACGTCACCGCCCGCAAGCTGGCAGAAGCCCAGCTACTGGAACTCAACCGCACGCTGGAAGCGCGTATCTGCGAAGCCGTGGCCGAGCGTGAAGAGGCCCAGGCTGCACTGCGCCAAGCGCAGAAAATGGAAGCGGTCGGCCAGCTGACCGGTGGCATCGCACATGATTTCAACAACCTGCTGGCAGGTATCGCCGGCAGCCTCGACCTGATCCGTGCGCGGCTCAGGCAGGGCCGTGCCGAGGACGTCGAGCGTTACCTGACGGTCGCCTACGGCGCCACCCGCAAAGCGGCGGCATTGACCCATCGGCTGCTGGCATTTGCCAGGCGGCAGACGTTGATCCCGGTGCAAACCGATGTGCATGGGTTGATCACCGGCATGGAAGAGCTGATACGGCGTACCGTTGGGCCAGCGGTGGTGCTTGATGTGAACCTGTCAGCCACCCTGAGTACCTGTCTGGTCGACCCGGCACAACTGGAAAACGCCTTGCTCAACCTGTGCATCAATGCGCGTGACGCCGTCGGTGAGGCGGGTCGGATCTGCATACAGACATGCGACCAGCATGTCGAAACCGGCACCGATCCTGATGTCCTCCCAGGTGATTACCTGACCATTTGCGTGGCCGATGAGGGCTCCGGCATGGACCCGGCAACCTTGGCCAAAGCCTTCGAACCGTTCTTCACCACCAAACCGGTGGGGGCTGGCACGGGGCTCGGGTTGTCGATGGTATACGGCTTTGCCAAGCAGTCCGGCGGGCAGGTACGGATCGAGTCTACCCCAGGGCACGGCACGCGCGTGTACCTGCAGCTGCCAGGCCATGGCGGTGCCGCCCAGGCAGTGCCCGAGCCGCAGGCGTCGGCGTGCGCCTACCCAGCCTCGCCGGGTGAAACGGTGCTGGTGGTGGATGACGAGGGCTCGGTACGTATGTATGTCAGCGAAGTCCTCAGTGGGCTTGGGTACGTGGTCATCGAAGCGGCCGACAGCCTCGCCGGCCTGCAACTGCTGCGCTCGGACACCCGAATCGACCTGCTGATAACCGATATCGGCCTGCCCGGCGGCGTTGATGGCCGCAAGATGGCCGAAGCCGGGCGTATTGCCCGGCCAGGGTTGCCGGTGTTGTTCATGACCGGCTATGCACAGCCGCAGCCGGCACATGAGAATTGGCCGGGGCAGGGGGCTGCCGTATTGACCAAGCCGTTCACGCTTGATGCCTTGATCGGCAGCCTCAACAGCTTGCCACGGCACGCCCAATGAGGCCTGGGCGCTTGCGCATGGCCGCGCCCCGGTGCAGGCTCAGCCCGCAAATGTGCCCGCAGTTGCCCCGGGCACCAGGATCACCTTGCGGCAATTATCTTTCTTCTGGTCGAACATCTTGTAGCCCATGGCGGCTTCCTCCAGCGCCAGGCGATGGGTGACGATCAGCTCCGGTTGCAAACGCCCGGCCTCGATATGCTCGAGCAGCTCGGGCAGGTACTTCTGCACGTGTGTCTGGCCCATCTTGAATGTCAGGCCCTTGTCGAACGCGTCGCCAAACATGAAGCCATGAATGTAGCCGGCATACACGCCCGGCACGCTGACCACGCCGCCGCGGCGCACCGCGACCAGGCTCTGGCGCAGGGCCTTGCCGTTGCTGCCCTCGATCTTCAGGCTGGTCAGCACGCTCTCTGCCGTGCTGCCCTTGGCTTCGAAACCTACCGCATCAATCACCGCGTCCACCCCGCGCATCCCGGGGGTGAGGCGGATGATGCTGTCGGCCGGGTCGTCGTCTTCCAGGAAGTTGATGGGGATCACCCCGTAGGCATCCCGGGCGAAGGCCAGCCGGTATTCGTTGTTATCGATCATGAAGATGGTCTGGGCGCCGAGCATACGCGCGCAGGCGGCGCTCAGCAGCCCTACCGGACCGGCGCCATAGATGGCCAGGGTGGAGCCCTTGCCGACCTGGGCGTTGGTTACCGCCTGCCAGGCGGTAGGCAGGATGTCGGAGAGGAACAGCACCTTGTCATCGGGCAGGGCGGTCGGCACCTTGAATGGCCCGAAATTGGCCTTGGGCACCCGCACGTAATCGGCCTGACCGCCCGGTACGCCGCCGTACAAGTGGCTGTAGCCGAACAATGCTGCCCCCGGGGGGACGACCTTCTTGCTGGGGATGGCGCCGCGATCGGTGTTGGTGGTTTCACAAGCGGCAAACAGGTCATGCTGGCAGAAGAAGCAACTGCCGCAGGCGATCACGAACGGGATCACCACGCGGTCCCCGACCTGCAGGTTGGTCACCGCGGGCCCTCTTTCCTCGACGATGCCCATGAACTCGTGGCCAAAAATGTCGCCTGGCTCGGTTTGCGGGATCCTGCCGTGGTACAGGTGCAGGTCCGAGCCGCAGATGGCCGTGGCGGTAACGCGCAGGATGACATCGTCATCGGCCTTGATGCTCGGGTCCGGCACGGTGTCGACCCTGACGTCCTGTGCGCCGTGGTAAGTCAGTGCTCTCATGCGTTCAACTCCTGCTAGGGCGGTTGTTATATGCAGGTTAGCCAACAGGCAGGAAAACGTTGAGGTGAACTGCACCTGAAGCAGGTAACCGGTTGCTGCAGCCAGGTTCGCAGCCTTCAGCTTGCCCGGCCAGCCGGCAGGCGAATGCTGAAGGTGGTCCCGGACACCGTATTCGAGCTGAGGGTGATTTCGCCGCCGTGGGCTTCGGCCAGTTCCCTGACGATGAACAACCCTAGCCCGACCGAGCGCACCGTGGCGTCCTGGTCGGTGGCGCGGGTCATCGGTTCGAACAGGCTCGGGATCAGGGCCTCGGGTATGCATGTGCCGTGGTTGTGCACGGCAATCACTGCCGCGTCACCTGCCAGGTCGGTGGTGATGGTGACCGGGTGAGTCATGTCGCCGTAGGCAACACTGTTTGCCACCAGGTTGCCGATCATCTGCTGCAGCCGGTCCGGGTCGATGTCTATCTGGCCGTACCCGCGGGAAAGGTGACGGATGCGGGCGTGGGCAAAGGCCAAGCGCAATTCGCTGATTGTCTGCTCCACCGTGTTTTTCAGGTCGGCGGGGCGGCTGCGGATGGTGATGCCCTGGCCGAGCCTTACCGAGGCGAAGTCGAGCAAATCGGCGATCATGCCCTCGGCGCGTGCGCAGGAGTGGCCGATGCTGCCAAGCAGGCGCCGCTCCCTGTCCCGCTGTTCGCTCTGTGCAAGCAGCTGCGCGGCCATCTTGATCGCGGTCAGCGGGTTTTTCAGGTCGTGGCTGGCAATTGCTACGGTCTGCTCGGCAAAGGCCGCCCGCCGCTGGGCAGGCCGTGGATGTCCTGGCGGTTGTCCGACAGGAAGGTGAGCCGGGCAAATTGCCTGGCGATATCCGGGTCGGTGCGACAGAAGCTGTTGGTCAGTTCCTCGCTCAGCGCAGGCTGCCCCGGGGCGCCCATGATTACCGGAGCCATGGCGCTCGACCAGCCCAGGTAGTTGCTGTCGAGGGTGTCGAGCAGGGCGTGGATGTCGGCTTCCTTGAACCCGCCGGTGTAGTCGTCCGCGTCGATGTAACAGGGCGACGGGCCGACCATGACATGCGCTGCGATGCGCCCTGGCTGCTGGCGGTCTGCCAAGGCGCCAATCATTGCGCTGACTGAGTGCCCGACCAGTATTACCGGGCCCTCGGCAAATGCCGTGATGATTTCGTTCAGGTCTTCGGCGTAGCGACACAGCGAGTCATATTGCTCGCGGTCATAGGCCGCCAGGTCCGATTGCCCGGCGCCGACCAGGTCATAGGTGACCAGCCGGAACCGGCCCTGGAAGTGAGGCAGCAAAAACTGCCACATGGATTGGTCGCAGCCAAAACCGTGGGAAAACACAAGGGTTGCATTGCCGCTGCCAGCAACATGTACATTGTTACGCGAAGGCAAGTTCATGCGGGTTCCAGAGCTCAGCAGCGTCCATGACAGAATGGGCGATAGTGCCCATGTTCCAGGGCGGCTAGCAAGCTAGTGGGTTGTTACCTGCCACGGTTTGTGCGGCGTTGCTGGTCAGAATAGGCCAACCATGAACACCTGCCAGGCGCCACGCTGGCTTGCGTGGGAGCACTGCGCCGCTCGGGCGGGCGGAGTGAACCATTCGCCAGGCGTTTCGCTCGATTTGAAAAACGAGCACAGGCAGCCTGGCATGAATGCGTTCACTGAACAGCTCACCCCCGAACAGCACAGGCTCGAGGCCATCAACCGTTGGTTCTGCACGCTTGATGACCGTGCCCTGCGCTGTGCCTGCCCCAGCACCTACCACGAAGAGCTGTTGCGCCAGGCTGACGAGATGGACCGCCTGGGCCTTGTGGACTGGCGCGAATGGCGTGACCTGCGTCGGCTGGCTGACCGCTGGTACCTCAAGGCCATCGCTGGCGCTGATTACCCTCGCCGCTGAAGGCTGTGCAACAACTGGTTGCGCGAAGGCTATGCGGTTACGGGGTGATTGGCGCGCCGGGCAACTGTCATAGATCCACGGGAGTGAACTACCGTCGACTGGGCCGCGTCCCCCGAATGAATGCCTCTGCATTCGCCCGTCAGCTGCTTTGAGGACGCAACCATGGAAAACACCGATCAAAGCTCTACCTCTCCCCCCGACAGCACTCAGGACCACCTGCACGCCATCACCGATGAAGCCGGCGCACTGCTTGGCGAAGCCCGGCAAAAGGGCAGCGAGCAATACGAGCACTACCGCGACAATGCCGCCGACCAGCTTGATTCGCTGAAGGAAGGCGCCCGCTCGGCCGCGCAAGCGCTGGAAGGCCACGACAGTCTCGGCCTTTCGCAGTACCTGGCCCAGGCGGCAGACTGCATGGGCAGTTTTGCCGAGCAAGTTCGCCATGAGAGCGCCGAAAGCCTGCTTCAGCGTGGGGTCAGGCTGGCGCGGGATAACCCGGCGGTGTTCCTGGCCACAAGCGTGGCGATCGGCTTTGCCGTCTCGCGCTTCTTGCGCGCCAGTGCCGACCACGCCCAGGGCGCCGGCGTAGCGGCTGCGGGTGCCACCAGCGAGTCTCGGCATCCTCTGCCACCCACGCCGGATCGGGCGAGCGATGTATCTACTCGCGAGCCCTTTACCCCCGTCGACCCGATAGGGCCGGGTGCCGGCACGCCCGTCAGCGGCAGCCCGTTCGAGCGTGACCCGCTCAAAGGAGGCGAATGATGAACAAAGATCCCTTTCATACCACCCCAGGGCTGCATACACCGGAAGAAGACCCAGTGGGTGTGGGTGGCTTGGTGCGCCAGTTGATGCGTGAGGTGCCCGACCTTTTCACCAAGGAACTGGCCCTGGCCAAGGCCGAACTGCAGCAAAACCTGAACGCGCTGAAAGCCGGTACAGCGGCAGTGGCGGCTGGCGCGATCGTGGTGCTGGCGGGTTTTGTCATCCTGCTGCTGGCCGCCGTGTATGCCCTGGCGCTGGTGTTGCAGCCCTGGCTGGCTGCCCTGATCGTGGGGGCCGTCACGGTGGTGATCGGTTTCATCATGCTGCAGGCGGGCAAGAAACAGTTCCAGCCCACCCACCTTGCTCCTGATCGTGCCTTGCACGCCATGCAACAGGACAAGGAAACGCTGAAGAGGAAACTGCCATGACCACCTCCTTCGAACACGAAGCGCACAAGGACCCTGACCTGCTCGAACAGGAAATCAACGCCAAGCGCGAGCACATCAGTGACCTGGTTGACGCGCTGGAGCAGCGCTTGAGCCCCGGCCAGCTGGTCGACAAGGTGCTGGCCTATGCCAAGGGCAACGGCGGCGAGTTCTGTCACAACCTGGGCCTGACCCTCAAGAACAATCCGGTCCCGGCGACCCTCACGGTGTTGGGCCTGGCTTGGCTGGGGCTCAATCAGAACCGGCCTTTCAACCCAGGGCCGGCCCATCACGGGCCAGGTCTTGGGGAAAAGCTGGGGGAGGCGGTCGACTCGGTCAAAGACGCCTTCGCCCATGCTGGGGAGGCGGTGCACGATGCCGGCCAGAAGGTGCGCATGAAGGCGCATGACGCGCGCGACCGGGCCAGTGAGCTTGGCCATGGCGCCCGTGAGTCGATGGGTGAGTCTGCCGATACACTGCGCAGTTCCGCGCACAAGGTCGGGGACCAGGCGACTGCGCTGAAAGGCCAGTTCGAACACTTGCTTGAAGAGCAGCCGCTGGTGTTGGCGGCGCTGGGCATTGCCCTGGGAGCGGCGCTGGGCGCGGCCCTACCCGGCACCCGAAAGGAAGACCAGCTCATGGGCAGCACCAGTGACCGCTTGACGGACACACTCAAGGCCAAGGGCGGCGAGGTGAAGGCGTCGGTCGAGCAATCGCTTCATCAGGCCACCGACAAGCCACCGAGCCAGGCGGTTGGCGCGGGCGGCGTGCGTGAAGGTAGCGACCTTTCCTCGGGGTTGGGTTTTACCCCGTGACTCGACAGCGACTGAGCTGCCGGCCTCTTCGCATGCGGCGAAGGGGCCGGCCGACATGGCTGTTATCAGCCCATGGGCACGCCGGGCAAATGGGTCAGGCGCCTGTTTCCTGCGACAAGCGCTTCAGCAGCGCCTGAGCTACCGCTTCAGAGGAGGCAGGGTTCTGGCCGGTGATCAGGTGGCCATCCTCGACCACATGACTCGCCCAGTCTGCGGCCTTGGAATATTCACCACCATGGTCCTTGAGCATGTCTTCCACCAGGAAGGGCACCACGTCGGTCAGCCCGACAGCGTCTTCTTCACTGTTGGCAAAGCCGGTTACCCGCTTGCCTTTGACCACCGGGTGGCCGTCCGGCGCCTTGACGTGCTTGAACACGCCCGGCGCGTGGCATACCGCGGCGATCGGCTTGTTGGAGGCATAGAACGCCTCCAGCAAGGCTTTGGAGTCGTTGTCCTCTGCCAGGTCCCACAATGGCCCATGACCTCCTGGATAGAACACGGCATCGAAGTCGTACGGGTCTATTTCCCCCAGTGGTACGGTGTCGGCCAGGGCCATCTGCCCTTCGGTATCGCTGGCGAAGCGCCGGGTAGCATCGGTCTGGGCATCGGCTTCATCGCTTTTAGGGTCCAGTGGCGGCTGGCCGCCTTTGGGGGACGCGAGTGTGACATCGGCGTTGGCGTCGATGAACACGTAATAGGGGGCGGCGAATTCTTCCAGCCAGAAGCCGGTTTTCTTGCCGGTATTACCCAGTTGATCGTGAGACGTGAGCACCATCAGGATCTTTTTCATGCAAGGCTGTCCTCTGGATGTGAATGGGCAGTGCGCGACGCGCCCTGCATTATTGTCGGAGGGCAGCGCGCCGCAACCGTTCCATGCCGATTTCGGCGTGCTCGCGAAAACCAATCAGGAGTTGGCACGGAAATAGCTGTATGTGCTGCGACAGGCATACCCTGCCGGTCACTTCCCACCCACCCTCCACCGAAAAGAATAAAGGGGGCTGCATGAGTTGTCTGATTTGCGCGGGACAGGCTGAAACTGTCGAATGCCCCAGTGGTTGGGAAGAGCGGCGCTGTTCCCGGTGCGGATGTTACCGAATGTCTCAAGCGCTCATCCTGGTGATGATGGAAGAGGGGCAGATTTTCGATACCGAGCGTATGCGCCAGTGGCTGGCAACCCGGTCTGACCAGGGATCGATACCCTCAATTGACCAGTCCCAGGCCATATTGGCGATTTGAGCCGCGGGCGCCAGTCGTCCTCTTCGGCAGCCTGCTTCTTCACACCGGCACGCTGGCCGCCTTGAGCTGGCGCAGGACAAAGCACGATACCGAATGGCGCAAGCCCGGGATCTTGTAGAGCTTCTCTCGCAGCAGGCGCTCGTAGTCACGCGTATCGCGTACTGCCAGGCGCAGGAAGTAATCGTATTCACCCGACACCAGGTACGCCTCGATCACCTCGGGTATTTCCGCTAGCGCCTTCTCGAACTTGTGCAGCACTTCGTCACCGTGCTGGTCCAGGGTCACCATCACGATCAAGCCCTCGCCATAGCCGAGCCCGGCCATGTCGATACGTGCCTGGTAGCCCTGGATGATGCCGGCTTCTTCCATTCGTTTTATGCGTTGCCAGCACGGGCTTGACGACAGGCCGACCTGCTTGCCGATTTCCTGCAGGCTGGCACGGCCATCGCGGCTCAGCACCTGAAGAATCCTGCGGTCCATGTCATCCAGGTTATTTTTTTGCATATTCGGTGTTTCTCGAAAAATATTGCTGAATTCTAGGCGCAATCCCGAACGATTCGAAAGCACTTTTTGCGAGAT
Organism: Pseudomonas sp. CM25; assembly: GCF_013179705.1. Classification (NCBI taxonomy): domain Bacteria; kingdom Pseudomonadati; phylum Pseudomonadota; class Gammaproteobacteria; order Pseudomonadales; family Pseudomonadaceae; genus Pseudomonas; species Pseudomonas sp. CM25. The sequence goes on from NZ_JABMCW010000045.1 coordinate 24,698, forward strand.
GGCATAGACAATAAACGTCACTCCCGAAACCACGACAGGTCAGGGCACGGCCAGCTATGCAATGCACGTGGCCGCGTCGACCGGGCTTCAAAAGGAAATGCCATGCAACAGGTCAAGTACGAAATGCCGGAAGCACAAACCAGCCTCGAGTTCATTCTTGAACAGGTTATTTATGGGACCGAGGTGGTGATTGTGCGTCAGGGTGTGGAGATTGCCCGGATTACTGCCATGGAAGGGCTTCGGGAGCGCGGTACTACTTTGATGGGCAGCCCTTATGAATTGAGGTGAGAGGCGGGTGCTGGATGCGTTGGGGGCGCGTCAGGGCTTATAGGGGCTTGCCGCAGCATTTGTCGCGCCTGTCAGCGCTGATGCAATCCTCGTTACCCCCATTCCCGACGGAACGCCACCCCCCAGAGAGCGTCGAACAAACATACAAATACTCCCCCCAGGACGGTCGCCCAGATGACGTTCATCGTATGGTTCGCCATGCTCGGTGCGGTACTGCTCCTGCTCGCGCTGTCTTCTTCGTACCTGCGCTGGATACCCGTCACGACGTCTGTCGTCTGTCTGGCCCTGGGCATCGGCCTGGGCCCGTCCGGCGTGAGCCTTCTGCACCTGGACATCGCCCAGGCCAGCGGCTGGATGGAGCACCTGACGGAAGTGGCAGTGTTGTTCT
>NZ_JABMCW010000450.1:0-3704 GCF_013179705.1 Pseudomonas sp. CM25
CGCGGCTTCATCGGGGTCAACGGTTGCAGCCTGACCGTCGCCGATGTCGACGACAATGTGGTCACCATCAACCTGATCCCGGAAACCCTGCGCCAGACCACGTTCGCCAGCTACAAGGCCGGCGAGCTGCTGAATATCGAGGTCGATCACCAGACCATGGTGCTGGTCGACGTGGTGGAACGCACCATCAAGGGCACCTTGGCCCGCGAAAAACTCCAGCCCTGAGTCCCCACGGGCCATGCCCCGCGCACTTGCACGCGGGGCTGCATGCCGCGCTGATCAGTCGATGCGCGGGTGCTGCTGCACCAGCAGCTTGCGCTTGGCCTCCAGCTCGGCAATCTGCTCGTCGATGTCTTCGATCTTCTGCTCGATGTTGTCGTGGTGCTCCTGCAGCAGCTCGCGCGCTTCCTCGATGTCCGATGCCGCCGGCGCCGCGCCGCGCAGCGGCTTGTTGGCGGTTTCCTTCATGGTCAGGCCGGTGACCAGGCCAATCACGGCGATCACCATCAGGTAGTACGCCGGCATGTACAGGTCGCCGCTGCTCTCCACCAGCCAGGCCGCCAGGGTCGGGGTAAGGCCGGCGATCAGTACCGAAATGTTGAAGGCGCTGGCCAGGGCGCTGTAGCGGATGTGCGTAGGGAACATCGCCGGCAAGGTCGACGCCATCACGCCAATGAAGAAGTTCAGCAGCACCGCGATGATCAGCAAGCCCGAGAAGATCAGTCCAAGCGCGCCGCTGTTGATCAGCATGAAGGCCGGAATGGCCAAAGCAAACAGCCCCACGCTGCCCACCACGATGAACGGGCGACGGCCAAACTTGTCGCTCATCAGTCCGATGATGGGCTGTACGAACAGCATGCCGACCATGATCGCGATGATGATCAGTACGCCATGGTCTTCGCTGTAATGCAGGTTGTGCGACAGGTAGCTGGGCATGTAGGTGAGCAGCATGTAGTAGGTGACGTTGGTGGCGATCACCACGCCGATGCAGGTCACCAGGCTGCGCCAGTGCTGGGTGGCCACCTCCTTGAACGATACCTTGGGGCCTGAAGCCAGGCCTTCGCGGTCGCCTTGCTCGAGTTTTTCCACGTGCTGCTGGAACGCTGGCGTTTCTTCCAGCGCATGGCGCAGGTAGAGGCCGATCAGGCCCAGCGGCAAGGCCAGGAAGAACGGCAGGCGCCAGCCCCATTCAAGGAACTTTTCTTCGCCAAGGATGGTGGAGATCATCACGACTACCCCGGCGCCCAGCACAAAGCCGGCGATCGAGCCGAAGTCCAGCCAACTGCCGAGAAACCCGCGCTTGCGGTCCGGGGCGTACTCGGCGACGAAGATCGACGCGCCGGTGTACTCGCCCCCCACTGAAAAGCCCTGGGCCATCTTGGCCAGCAGCAGCAGGATCGGCGCCCAGATGCCAATGCTGGCGTAAGACGGTATCAGGCCGATCGCGAACGTGCTGAGCGACATGATGACGATGGTGGCAGCGAGGATTTTCTGCCGCCCGAAGCGGTCACCCAAGGCGCCGAAGAACAGCCCGCCCAGCGGCCGGATCAGGAACGGCACCGAGAACGTGGCCAGCGCCGCGATCATTTGCACGCTGGGGTCGGCGTTGGGGAAGAACACCTTGCCCAACGCATAGGCGACGAAGCCGTAGACGCCGAAGTCGAACCACTCCATCGCATTGCCCAGTGCAGCTGCGGTGATCGCCTTACGCATCTTGGCGTCGTCGACGATGGTGATGTCCTTCAGCCTGATTGGCTGGACGCTTTTCTTGCGAGATTTCATGCCTGTATCCCTGTCGATGAATGCTCTATGGGATCAGATACAACGGGACACTAAATAATTCAGCGCTTACTGATTTTTTGTGCGGGGACCTGGCGGCACATCGACACCGCCATAAAAAAAGCCGCTGCAATTGCAGCGGCCTTTGTATTGCCGGTGTCCTGGCTTCAGATGCCTTCGCGGGCCAGGTCCATGGCGAAGTAGGTCAGGATCAGGTCGGCACCGGCACGCTTGATCGCACCAATGCTTTCCCGCACCACCCGGCCTTCATCGATGGCGCCGGCCAGGCCGCCGAACTTGATCATCGCGTACTCGCCACTGACCTGGTAAGCCGCCAGCGGCAGGCGCGAAGCGGCGCGGATGTCGGCGATCACGTCCAGATAGGCACCGGCCGGCTTGACCATCAGCACGTCCGCCCCTTCCTGCTCGTCGAGCAGCGATTCACGCACCGCTTCGCGGCGGTTCATCGGGTTCATCTGGTAGCTCTTGCGGTCGCCCTTCAGCGCGGTGCCACCTGCTTCACGGAACGGGCCATACAGCGAGGAGGCAAACTTGGTGGAGTACGCCATGATCGCCGTGTCGTGGAAGCCTGCGCCGTCCAGCGCGCTGCGGATAGCCTGCACCTGCCCGTCCATCGCGGCCGAGGGGGCGATGAAGTCGGCACCGGCCGCAGCGGCGATGACCGCCTGCTTGCCCAGGTTGGCCAAGGTGGCGTCGTTGTCCACACCGTGCTCGTGCAGCACGCCGCAGTGGCCGTGGCTGGTGTATTCGCAGAAGCAGGTGTCGGACATCACCAGCATTTCCGGCACGGTGTCCTTGATGGTGCGCGCCATGCGCGCCACCAGGCCGTTTTCGTTCCAGGTGTCGCTGCCAGTGGCGTCCAGGTTGTGCGACACGCCAAAGGTCATCACCGACTTGATGCCGGCACGGGCGTAGCGCTCGATTTCCTGGGCCAGCAGTTTTTCCGGGATACGGTTGACCCCCGGCATGCTGGTGATCGGCACGAAGTCATCGATGCCTTCTTCGACGAAGATCGGCAGGATCAGGTCTTCAAGGCGAAACTCGGTTTCCTGGAAGATCGTGCGCAGGGACTCGTTCTGGCGAAGGCGGCGCGGACGAACGGACGGGAATTGGTTGGACATGACAGCTCCAGGGAATTTGAACGGCGTATACCTTATGCCTGTCTTGAGCCCGTGAAAAGGCTAAATGACGAGATATTGTCTTGCGTCAAAAGCATGAGTGTCGTGGGTGGGTGATTGCCTGCGATGGCCTCTTCGCGGGTAAACCCGCTCCCACAGGTGCTGCACATGTCTCGAGGGGATGTGCAGTCCCTGTGGGAGCGGGTTTACCCGCGAAGAGGCCAGCCCAGGTGACACATCACTGCAACCAGGGCGGCGTCGGCTCTTCTGCCTTGGCCGGCCCATGCTCGGCTTCGGCCCGCGCCGCACGGCGGCGGGCGTCATCCAGCCGGGCCGCGTCGATCTCGCGCATGACCCCGTCCACGTCGGCATCATGCTCATCGTCTGCAAACTCGCCTGTCAGCAGGCTGTCCGGCAGCAGCTTGCCGGCCTCGAACAGCGCCCACATTTCCTGCGCATAGCGGGTGGTTTTCAATTCCGGGGCAAAGCGCCCGAAATAGTGGGCCATATTGTCCACATCGCGCTGCAGCATGCTGAAGGCATGGTTGTTGGCCGCTGCATCCACCGCCTGCGGCAGGTCGATGATCACCGGCCCGTCGGGGCCCAGCAACACGTTGAACTCGGACAGGTCGCCATGCACCAGCCCGGCGCACAGCATCAGCACGATCTGGCGAATGACGAAAGCATGGAACTCACGCGCCTCTTCGGCCTCCAGGTGCACATCGTTCAGGCGTGGGGCCGCATCGCCATCGGCATCGGTTACCAGCTCCATCAACAACACGCCGT
>NZ_JABMCW010000451.1:0-3695 GCF_013179705.1 Pseudomonas sp. CM25
CCTTGTTACCGGCGATGACCACCTGGCCTGGCGAGTTGAAGTTGACAGCGCTGACCACCTGGTCTTCGGCCGCTTCGGCGCAAATTTCCACGACTACAGCGTCATCCAGGCCGAGAATGGCGGCCATGGCGCCGTGCCCGGCAGGCACGGCTTCCTGCATCAGCTGACCGCGACGCTCGACCAGGCGAACGGCGTCCTTCAGGCTGATGCTGCCAGCAGCGACCAAGGCGCTGTACTCACCCAGGCTGTGACCGGAAACGAAGGCCGGCTGCGCGCCGCCCTCCTCCAGCCACAGGCGCCACAGCGCGATGGACGCGGTGAGGATGGCCGGCTGGGTCTTGTCGGTCTGGTTGAGTTGTTCTTCCGGGCCTTCCTGGACCAGCTGCCACAGGTCGTAACCCAGTGCCGCGGAAGCCTCCTTGAAGGTTTCGATGATCACTGGCTTCTCGGCGCCGAGCTCGGCGAGCATGCCCAGCGACTGGGAACCTTGACCGGGAAAGACGAATGCGAGAGATGCAGACATTGAACAAGCCCTTATGATCTTGTCGTCGGATAGGGTGCGCCGGGCGCTCGGCCAGGCGCGGAATCTGAAAGCTTGGATGAAGACACGGACCAAGCGGTCACATTTAAGCACTTCATCGGGATTCTGCCTAAGGTCTTTGTTCCTTCAGCCACGGCCCTCTCGCGGGTAAACCCGCTCCCACAGCGGCCGTACAGATCACAACAACAGGTCTTCCAGCCGCCCATGCAGGCGCTGCGGCAAGTTTTCCTGAATTTCGATCAGCGCCCGCTGGATGGCACTCTGAAAGCCCTGCACGCCAGCCGAGCCATGACTCTTTATAACGATACCCTGCAAGCCAAGGAAGCTCGCGCCATTGTGTCGCGCCGGTGCCAGGTCGGCCTGCAGGCGCTTGAGCAACGGCATGGCCACCGCCCCCGCCGCCCGCGACAAAAGGCCACCCTTGAACAACCGCTCGATACGCGCACCGATCATCGTCGCCAACCCCTCGCTGGATTTGAGCAGGATATTGCCGACGAACCCGTCGCAGACCACCACGTCAGCCTCACCGCGATACAACCCGTCACCTTCCACGAAGCCTACATAATTAAGGCCCCGCGCATGCTGCAACAGGCTGGCCGCCAGCTTGACCTGCTGATTGCCCTTGATGTCTTCGGTACCGATATTGAGCAGCGCCACACGCGGACGGTGCACCCCCAGGGCCTGGGCGGCCACCGAGCCCATCACGGCGAACTGGTAGAGGTTCTCGGCGCTGCAGTCGACATTGGCGCCCAGATCAAGCAGCTGGCAGTAGCCCGCCTGGGTCGGGATCGCCGCCACCATGGCTGGCCGATCAATACCCGGCAACGTCTTGAGCACGAAACGCGAGAGCGCCATCAGCGCACCGGTATTGCCGGCACTGACGCAGGCGTGGGCCTTGCCGTCACGCACCAGTTCGAGGGCAATGCGCATCGACGAATCCGGCTTGCCCCGCAATGCCTGGGATGGCCGCTCGTCCATGCCGATCACCTCGCTGGCCGCCACAATTTGCAGGCGCGCGCGATCTGCAGCCGCAAGGCCGCTGACAAGATCTTCAAGGAGGGAGGGTTGACCGACGAGGGTCAGGTGCAGCGAGGGAGTAGCCGAAAGGCAGGCAATGCTAGCCTGGACAATGCTGCGGGGACCGAAGTCCCCGCCCATTGCGTCGATCGCGATGATCTGAGCGGACAAGGATTACTCGTCAGCGCCCTTGTCGACCACTTTGCGACCACGGTATACGCCTTCTGGCGAAACGTGGTGACGCAGGTGAACTTCACCAGTGGTTTTCTCTACCGACAGCGCGTTTTCCGACAGAGCGTCGTGCGAACGGCGCATGTCACGGGCAGAGCGGGATTTTTTGTTCTGCTGAACAGCCATAATTGATTAACTCCTAAACGTTTGGGTCACGCTTTAACTGCGCCAAAACACTGAACGGGTTGGACCGCGATACCTCGTCCTTGCTCGAATCGGGCTCGTCTGCGCCCGCCGGCTGCTGGCATTCTTCCGGATGATGAGCAGGCACGATGGGCAAGGCGAGCAGAAGCTCCTCCTCGACCAGTGACTGCAGATCCAAAGGATCTTCGCCCAGTTCCAGCACGTCATAGCCTTTCGGCAACGACTGGGTATTCGCACCCTCCTTCACCACGGCGTAAGTACATTCGCTGTGGATTGGCAGGGTGACCAGCTCAAGACAACGCTGGCAAACCATTTTGACTTCGATGTCCAGCTCGGTGTGGATAACCACCACGTGCTGTTCATCTCGTTCAAAATCGAACTTCGCCTGCACCGTACCGACATTGTCGGAAAGCGGGTCGCAGAGTCTTTCCAAATCAGCGAGTTGCAGCGAACCGTTAAGGGTTACGCCACGATCGGCTAATTTGCGCGGGTCAACGTGAGGTGGAATCGGGTCATTCAACATAGGCGCAGCATTCTAGGGATGCCCCCCGCCCCTGTCAAAGGAAATTAGGCGGCATCGTGCGTGATAGAATTAGTTCAACTGATTCAGGAGTCTACCATGCTTCCTCTGTTACTGGCTTCCAGCTCTGCCTATCGCCGTGAACTGCTCGCACGCCTGCGCCTGCCCTTCACCTGGGCAAGCCCCGATATAGACGAGCAGCGCCTCGCTGACGAGCCGGCAGTGGACCTGGTGCGCCGGCTGGCCAGGCAGAAAGCCGAGGCATTGGCAGGCAGCCATCCCGGGCACCTGATCATCGGCTCGGACCAGGTGGCGGTACTGGGCGAACAGGTGCTCGGCAAGCCCCAGACGTTCGACCGGGCGTGCGAGCAGTTGCTGGAGTGCAGCGGGCAGCAGGTGAGCTTTCTGACCGGACTGGCATTGCTGAACAGCGCCACCGGGCAGTGCCAGGTGGACTGCGTACCGTTTACCGTGACCCTGCGCGAGCTGGACCGGGAGCGGATCGAGCGGTATGTGACGGCGGAACAGCCACTGGATTGCGCCGGGAGCTTCAAGGCCGAGGGGTTGGGGGTGAGTTTGTTCAAGAGCACCCATGGGTGCGATGCGACCAGCCTGATCGGCCTGCCATTGATTCGGCTGGTGGATATGTTGACCAAGGAAGGGGTGGTGGTTCCTTGAGCCTGGCTTGAGGGTTGTGGCGCCTGGGAAATCGAGCGCCGCGCGGGCGGCGCTCGATCTCAGAAACACCACAAAATGCGTGACGAACTTCAGCGCAACTGCGGCCCCTGGAACCCCATCCACATCGCCAGGTGCTCAGCCACGCTGGCCCCCACGCGCTTGGAAAACCGATCAAACGGCGATTCCTGCACAGTGAAGTCCACCAACTCCTTCTCGCCAACGATCTCACGCGCCACATAGCTGGCACTGCCCAACCCATCCACCAGCCCCAGCGCCTTGGCCTGCTCACCCGACCAGACCAGGCCACTGAACAGCTCCGGATGCTCCTTGTCCTTCAGCCGGTCACCGCGCCCCTGCTTGACCATGGCAATGAACTGGTTGTGCGTGGTATCGAGCACGCCCTGCCAGAACCGGGTTTCCTCGGGCTTTTGCGGCGAGAAAGGATCAAGGAAGGCCTTGTGCTCGCCCGACGTGTACAAGCGCCGCTCGACACCCAGCTTCTCCATTGCGCCGACAAAGCCATAACCGGCCGCCGTGACGCCAATGGAGCCCACCAGGCTGGCC
>NZ_JABMCW010000452.1:0-3649 GCF_013179705.1 Pseudomonas sp. CM25
GCCGGCCCCACCAGCCCGTATAGTGCGTAGATCACCAGCGCCGCCCCCAATGCATGCACCGCCCACGGCCCGCTGTTGATGCCCAGCCATGCACTGCCGAGCAATGTCCCGACGAAAATCATCGCCAATAGCGGCCCAAGCCGGCGCAGCAATGCCGGCAGATGCCCGCCGACCGCCAGTTGCCAGAGGTTGGTCAGCGTCGAAGGCACGATCAGCAGGGCTGCAGCCTGCGCCGGTGACATAGCCAGCCCCAGCAGGCCCATGGCGATGGTCGGCAGACCGAGGCCAATCACCCCTTTAACCGCGCCGGCCAGCAGAAAGGTCAATACAACCAGCACTGACAGGGCTGGGCCAATGTTGTGGTAGAACGCGAGAAGGGTATTCATGGACCGATGATGGCCGACGCCTGGCGTGTTGAAAATCTGCCATATACTCAGCCAGGCTCTTGCCAGGACAGAGCCAGGACATCTTCAGGATAAAGATCCATGCGTTTCGACCTGACCGATCTCAAGCTGTTCCAGCACACGCTGGAATGCGGCAACATCACCGCTGGTGCCAGCCGCAGCCACCTGTCGCTGCCAGCCGCAAGTGCGCGCATCCGGGCCATGGAAGCGTCGCTGGGCGTGCCTTTGCTGGAACGCAACCGCCGCGGCGTGCAGCCGACCCCCGCCGGCCAGGCACTGCTGCAGCATGCCCGGTTGATAGCGCAGCAAGTCGAGCGCCTGCAGTTCGACCTGGGCCAGTTCGCGCAGGGGCAGCAGGGCCAGGTGCGCTTGCTGTGCAACACGGCGGCGCTCACCGAGTATCTGCCCGAATTGCTGGCCGGCTACCTGGCCAGAAACCCCGGCGTAAACGTGGATGTCCAGGAACTGCCGAGCCTGCGCATCGTGCAGTCGATTACCCAGGGCATGGCCGACCTGGGCATCATCTCGACCGCGGCGCCCAGCGAGCACCTGCAAACCGTGCCATTTCGCGACGATCCGCTGGTACTGGTGACGCCGCCGGACCACCCGCTGGCCAGCGCCGCCGCGCCCACCTTCATCGACAGCCTGGCCCACGGCCATATCGGCCTTGGGGCCAGCAGTGCACTGGCGTTGTACCTGGAGGAGCAGGCGCTGCGCGAAGGGCGGCGCATGCAAGTTCGGGTGCGGGCAGAGGGGTTCGACGGGGTGATCCGCATGGTCGCGGGCGGGGCTGGGGTCGGAGTGGTGCCACTGGCTGCCGTGAAGCGTTGGCAGGGGCTATTGCCGTTGCACTGGGCGGCGCTGCGGGAACCTTGGGCCAACCGCCGGTTACTAATTTGCGCGCGGGATTTTTCGACGCTGCCAGGCTATGCCGCAGGGCTGGTAACCACCTTGACCGGCTGAAACACGCCTGCAAAAAGCAGCGCCAGTCTGCAGATAATCATCAAACCTGTGAGCGCGGGTTTACCCGCGAACAAGGCTCACACACAATTAACGCCCTGAGGCACCACGAAAAAGGATTTTCCAGTGGCATCGATCTACCAGCTCAAACCGCGTTTCCAGGCCTTGCTGCGCCCCACCGTGCAGCGCCTTTACGACCGTGGCGTCACCGCCAACCAGGTCACCGTCGCCGCCGCCGTCGTGTCGATCCTGCTTGGCCTGCTGCTGGCCGGCCTGCCCCACGTCACCTCGCTGTTCATCCTGGTGCCGGTGTGGATGCTGCTGCGCATGGCGCTGAATGCCGTCGACGGCATGCTGGCCCGGGAATTCGGCCAGCAATCCACCCTCGGCGCCTACCTCAACGAACTCAGTGACGTGGTCGCCGACGCCGCCCTGTACCTGCCCTTCGCCCTGCTGGCCGGTGTCTCGCCGGCCTTGGTGGTATTGGTAGTGCTGAGCGCCACCTTCAGCGAATACGCAGGGGTCATGGGCCCGCTGGCCGGTGCCTCGCGGCGCTACGACGGGCCCATGGGCAAAAGCGACCGGGCCTTCGCCTTCGGCGTGGTAGGCACCGGCGTCGCCTTCGGCCTGCTCGATGGCATGTGGGTCAACGGCCTGATGCTGGTGATCCTCGCGCTCTCCCTCTATACCCTCTACAACCGGGTTCGCCATGGGCTGGCCGAAACCCGCTGAGCCGTCTGCCGTCGCAAAAGGACTTATCATCATGCGTCAAGCGCAAGCGCTGCACTTCTCCACCCATGACGGTGTCGAGTTGCATTACCGTCATTGGCCTGCCACCCGCAACGAACACCAGCCACGCCGAGCCGTGGTGATGTTCCACCGCGGCCACGAACACGGAGGGCGCATGGCCCATCTGGCCGATGAGCTGGACATGCCGGGGTACGACTTCTTCGCCTGGGATGCCCGCGGCCATGGCCGGTCGCCAGGCGCGCGGGGCGACAGCCCGGGGTTCGCCACCAGCGTGCGCGACGTGCAAACCTTCATCGAGCACATCCACACCCACCACGGCATCGCCGAGCAGGACCTGGTGGTGCTGGCACAGAGCGTCGGCGCGGTGTTGATCGCCACCTGGGCCCACGACTACGCGCCCAAGGTGCGCTGCCTGGTACTGGCCTCGCCGGCCTTCAAGGTCAAGCTGTACGTGCCGTTCGCCCGCCCCGGCCTGAAACTGCTGAAGGCCGTGCGCGGCAATTTCTTCGTCAACAGCTACGTCAAGCCACGCCTGCTTACACACGACCCTGAGCGGATTGCGTCTTATGTCGCCGACCCGCTGATCAGCCGGCCGATTTCGGTGACCATGCTGCTGGGCCTGTATGAAGCTGCTGACCGCGTGGTAGCGGACGCCCAGGCCATCCAGGTGTCCACGCAACTGCTGGTGTCCGGTGCCGACTTCGTGGTCGAGCGCCAACCGCAGGAGCGCTTCTTCGAACGCCTGGGCAGCGCGCGCAAGGAAATGCACATCCTGCCGGGGTTTTTCCATGACACCCTCGGCGAGCGCGACCGAGCCCATGCGTTGCGGCGCATCGAGCGGTTTGTCGAACACTGCTTCAGCAGCCCCGCCACCGTGCCGTCGCTGCTGGATGCCGACAAGACTGGCGCCAGCTGCGCCGAGGCCGAAAGCCTGGCGGCGCCGCTGCCGCGCAACTCGCCCCGGGACCTGTACTGGCGGGCAACCCGGGCCAGCATGCGCATGGGCAAGAGCTTGTCCGAGGGCGTCAAGCTGGGCTTCGACACCGGTTTTGATTCCGGCAGCACCCTGGACTACGTGTACCGCAATCAGCCCACGGGCAAAGGCAAGCTGGGTCGCCTGGTTGACCAGAACTACCTCGACGCCATCGGCTGGCGCGGCATTCGCCAGCGCAAGCTGCACGTGGAAGAACTGCTGCGCCAGGCCATCGCCCGCCTGCGCGAACAACAAAAGCCGGTGCACATAGTCGACATCGCCGCCGGCCATGGCCGCTACATCCTCGAAGCACTGCAAGAGCTCGAGCAACTGCCGGATTCGATCCTGCTGCGCGACTACAGCGAGCTCAACGTGCAGCAAGGCAGCGCGCTGATCGCCGAGAAGGGCCTGGCCGATATCGCCCGCTTTGTCCAGGGCGATGCCTTCGACCGCCAGAGCCTGGCCACACTGCAACAGCCCCCTACCCTGGCAGTGGTTTCCGGGCTGTACGAACTGTTCCCCAGCAACCAGCTGGTGGGCAACTCGCTGGCCGGCCTGGCGG
>NZ_JABMCW010000453.1:0-3622 GCF_013179705.1 Pseudomonas sp. CM25
GGCCAGCTTGCCAGCCTCCAGCGACCCTACCTCGTGCGCGATGCCATGGGTCAGCGCCGGGTTGATGGTGTACTTGGCGATGTAGCGTTTGACCCGGAAGTTGTCGCTGTAGTCGGTATCCGGTGCCAGCGGCCCGCGGCGCAGCTTCATCTGGTGAGCGACCTGCCAGGTGCGCAGCACCACCTCGCCGACCCGGCCCATGGCCTGGGAGTCGGACGACGTCATGGCAAAGGCGCCCATGTCGTGCAGGATGTCCTCGGCAGCGATGGTTTCACGGCGAATGCGCGACTCGGCGAAGGCCACGTCCTCGGCAATGCTCGGGTCAAGGTGATGGCACACCATCAGCATGTCCAGATGCTCGTCCACGGTATTGACCGTGTACGGCAAAGTCGGGTTGGTCGAGGACGGCAGCACGTTGGCCTGTCCCGCCGCGCGGATGATGTCCGGTGCATGGCCACCCCCAGCACCTTCGGTGTGAAAGGTGTGAATGGTGCGGTCGCCGATGGCGGCCAGGGTGTCCTCGATACAGCCGGACTCGTTGAGGGTGTCGGTGTGGATCGCCACCTGAATGTCCATTTCCTCGGCCACGCCCAGGCAGCAGTCGATGGCGGCCGGCGTCGAACCCCAGTCTTCATGCAGCTTCAGGCCCACCGCACCGGCGGCGATCTGCTCGCGCAGCGCTTCAGGTCGCGAGGCATTGCCCTTGCCCAGCAGGCCGATGTTGATCGGCAGGCTGTCGGCGGCCTGGAGCATGCGCGCCAGGTACCAGGGGCCGGGGGTGCAGGTGGTGGCGTTGGTGCCAGTGGCCGGCCCGGTGCCGCCACCAATAAAGGTGGTGACGCCGCTGTTCAGTGCCTCGTCGACTTGCTGCGGGCAGATGAAATGGATATGCGAGTCGACGCCGCCGGCGGTGACGATCTTGCCCTCGGCCGCAATCACTTCGGTACCCGGGCCGACCGGCACGTTGACGCCCGGCTGCACGTCCGGGTTGCCGGCCTTGCCGATCACTGCGATGCGCCCGTGCTTGATGCCGATATCCGCTTTGACGATGCCCCAGTGGTCGATGATCAAGGCGTTGGTCAGCACCAGGTCCATGGCCTCGGCGGCCAGCATCTGGCCTTGCCCCATGCCATCACGGATAACCTTGCCGCCGCCGAACTTCACCTCTTCGCCATACACCGTGAAGTCCTTTTCGACCTCGACCCACAGCGCGGTGTCGGCCAGGCGCACACGGTCACCCACGGTCGGGCCGAACATGTCGGCATAGGCCTGACGGGAAATACGGCTCATGCCCTGCCCTCCAGCGGGCCCATCACCTTGCCCTGAAAGCCGTAGACCACGCGCTTGCCGGCGTACGCCACCAACTGCACGGTCCGCGCCTGACCGGGCTCGAAGCGCACGGCGGTGCCGGCAGGAATGTCCAGGCGAAAGCCCAGGGTCGGCGCGCGGTCGAACACCAGCGCCTGGTTGACTTCATGAAAGTGGTAATGCGAGCCGACCTGTACCGGGCGGTCGCCATGGTTGGCCACGCAAACGCTGACCGTTTCACGGCCGCAATTCAGTTCGATGTCGCCGCTGGCGACCTGTATTTCACCTGGGATCATGCAAGGCTCCGGGGCAGTTTCAGACAATGGGGTCATGCACGGTCACCAGCTTGGTGCCATCCGGGAACGTCGCTTCGACCTGCACATCGGGGAGCATTTCAGCTATACCGGGCATTACCTGGTCGCGGCTCAGCACTTCGCGCCCCAGGCTCATCAGTTCAGCGACGGTGCGGCCATCGCGGGCGCCCTCCAGCACTGCGGCACTGATCAACGCTACGGCCTCCGGGTAGTTGAGCTTCAGACCACGGGCCAGGCGCCGTTCAGCCAGCAACGCGGCGGTGAACAGCAGCAGTTTGTCTTTCTCTCTTGGGGTCAGCTCCATGGCGCTCTCTCAGGTGGCCCAGATACGCGGCGGGCAGGCGGGCAGGCCGAGGACGGCCGGGCGCAGCACATGCCACAGGCGTTGCAGGGTGTGTTGCAGGTGTTGGTTGTCATGGTCGAGCAGGCGGATCACCAGCAAAGAGCCGAGCAGGGTCGCACCGGCCGGGTTGCCCAGTGCTTCGAGCAGCGGGCGCACCTGTTCCAGTAGCGCCTGGTCGGCAGGTGCGGCACAGAAGGTGGCGAGCAGCGGGTGCCCGCCAAGCTTGTCCAACTGCCCGCCTTCGATACGCAGCCGCTCATGCAGGCCGATTTCATCGGCCTGCTCGATGTGCAGCCGGCTGTCCAGGGCTCCCTGCTCGAAACGCTCGTTCATCACCGGGCGACCCAGGCACAGGGTTTCCCACGCCAGCAGGCGGGCCCCGGGCTCAAGGGTGAAACGGCTGTCGAGGCTGGCGCGAGCGCCGGAAAAAAAGATGCTGTCCTGTGGCAGCCATTCCAGCGTGCTACCGCTGGCCAGGTGGAAGCGCTGCGCAAGCCGCGCGGTGGGGCCGATGCTGCGGTAGAACTTGCTGGCGCCGGGCATGGTCAGCAGCGCGTGGCTGCCAGGCTCCAGATGAATGTCCAGTTCCAGGCGATCGCCAGCGACGATGCCGCCAGGTGGGTGCAGCACATAGACGTGGCATGGCGGACCTTCAGGATAGAAAGGCCGCTGCACCAAAAGAGGACCGAAATGCCGCCGCGCACCAAGGCGGGTCACACCGTCGCGCTTGACGAAGCGCAGCTGCAGATGGGCGCTCCAGCCTGCGGCATCCTGTTGTTGTTCGATCTGCTCCGCGAGCGACATCCTGCGGCCCCTGAAATCCGTGGCCTGCTGGCCGTTTAGAGGGTCCGCCGTGGGCGCTTGGCAGCGCCTGCGGCCTGACCACTCGATCAAATTCGCAGGCTGGATATAGCAGGTTGCGGGCCAACTCCGCAGGTGAATGAAGATGAAACTATTTTTTGCGGGCGCTCTGGAATGGGGCGTACGGGGGATATTGTGTTTGGGGTGCCAGGTGGTCGCCACAGCATGTGCAGCGCCTGTCAGCCCTGATGCAATCCTACTGCCCCCCCCAAAAAAAACACTGAAAGTCAGTAGTCGAACCGGTCCACCGCACGCCGGCGTTCGTTGTCATCACGCCGGTCATAACTGGCCGTGGTCTGGATATTGGCATGGTGCGCCAGCTTCTGCGCAATCGACAGGTCATGCTCTTCGATCACCCGGGTAATAAACGCGCGGCGAAAGTCATGCGGCATGATCTTCACCCCCACCTGCGCACCGCGCTGGCGGGCGATGTAGTAGATCGCATGCTTGGTGATCCGCGCGCGGGTGATGTGGCTGCCACGACGGATGCGGTTGAACAGGAACGCGTCGTCTTCGGCCCCTGCCGGCAGGTCTTCGCGGCGCAGGTCCAGCCACGCCTGCAGCTTTTCAAACGCCCAGGGCGGCGCATACTTGATCAGCTGGCGGTTGCCCTTGCCCAGCACCTGCAGGCTACGCGCCTCGAAATCAACCTGATCCAGGTCGATGTCCACCGATTCCGACTTGCGCATGCCAGTGCCGTACAACAAGGCAATGATCGCTGCGTCGCGCACCCCCTGCGGCCGCGGGTCCGCCGCACACACGTCCATCAGTTCGCGGATCAGGCTGCGGCGCAGGT
>NZ_JABMCW010000454.1:0-3607 GCF_013179705.1 Pseudomonas sp. CM25
CCTACAACGTCTACGGCCAAGTACTCAGCCACACCGACGGCAAGGGCCAGACCACCCGCCTGCTGCGCACCGCCCGCGGCCTGCCCGGCAGCCGCCAGGATGCCAAGGGCCAGCGGGTGCGCTACGAATACGACAAGGCCATTCGCCTGACCGCGCTGGTCAACGAGAACAACGCCACCTACAGCTTTGCCTACGACGTGTCGGACCGGCTGACGGAAGAGGTGCGGGTGGACAACCTGACCCGGCGCTTCAGCTACAACGTTGGCGGGCATCTGACGCGGCTGGAGGAGATTGGTTACGGCGAAAATGCCGAGCGGCCGCAGCGGCATACGCTGTTCGAGCGTGATGCTATTGGCCGCTTGCTCAGCAAGCTGAACAGCGACGCACAGCAGCAGTTCAGCTATGACGACGCTGACCGGTTGCTGAGCATCCAGCGACAGCCCAGCGGGATCGGCAAGCAACTTGGCATCACCGAAGAAAAGCTGGAATACACCTACGATCTGCTGGGCCGGCTGACGCAGGAAATCACTCCAGATGGGAAGCTCAGCTACGAATACGACCCGCTCAGCAACCTGACCACGCTGACGCTACCGGATGGGCGCAAGGTCAACCACCTGTATTACGGCAGCGGCCACCTGCACCAGCTGAACCTGGATGGCCAGGTGATCAGCGACATGGAGCGCGATGACCTGCACCGCGAGGTGTACCGGACCCAGGGCAAGCTCACCAGTTGCTTTGGCTATGACGCCATGGGGCGCAAGGCCTGGCAGTTTGCCTCGATCTTGCCCGCCGACAAGCTGTCGCAAGTGCACAACACCGGGGTGAATACCGCGCTGCTGGTGGAACATGCCTATAACCCGATTCACCGACGTTACCAGTACGACCCGGCGGGTGAACTGGTGCGCACGCTGGACAAGCTGCGTGGCGAGATCAAGTACGAATACGAAGCCAACGGCCAGTTGCGTAGCCGAGATACCGGCTCGCTGGTGGGTAGCGAAGAGTTTCGTTATGACGCAGCGGCGAACCGGCTGGACTTCAATGCGCGGCAGTTCGACAAGGTCAAGGACAACCGGATCAAGCGGTGGCGTGATCAGGAGTATCGCTATGACCCTTGGGGTAACCTGATCGAAAAGCGCTCGGGGACCGGCAAGCTGCAGCACTTCAGCTATGACTGCGAAAACCGGCTGGTGCGGGCGGAGACGCTGGTTAATGGCAAGCTGGAAAGCCGGGGTGAGTATCGCTATGACAGCTTAGGGCGCCGGGTAGCCAAGCAGGCTGAGATCAATGGCCAGGTCGAGCAGAAGCGCTTTCTGTGGCAAGGGCTGAGGATGCTGCGCGAGGAAACGCCGGGGCAGAGCACTCTCTACCTGTATGAACCAGGTACCTATGCGCCATTAGCCAGGGTTGATCAGTTAGAAGGCGAAGAGCAAAAACTCTACTACTTCCATACGGATCAGATTGGTACACCGTTGGAGATGACGGATAGCGATGGCAAGATCGTTTGGCAGGCGATCTATCGCTCGTGGGGGGCTGTAGAGCAGCTAGCCGTTAGCGATGTCGATCAGAATTTACGATTTCAAGGTCAGTATTTTGATGCGGAAACTGAGCTGAATTATAATACATTCCGCTACTATGATTCAGGGGTTGGGCGCTTTGTAACCCAAGACCCAATCGGGGTGTTGGGTGGAGTTAACCTCTATAACTATGGAGTAAATCCGACATCTTGGATTGATCCTTGGGGCTGGAGTGCAAAGCCATCGCACTCCCCTGATGTTGCCAAATGGCTCGAAAAAGGTGGTTCCGTGCATATGGAAATTGACGGGCGCACATGGGTTTATCAAGATTGGGAGAGTAATGTAGTAAGGTATCCAGGGGGGCACCCTGATTTTACTCCATTCGAGCGGCAGAAAGTTGATGTTCCTGACTTGAAAGGGAATCACGGGAAAAATCCTGGTGGAGACTTTGGCAAGGCAGATGCGCTTGCGCCACAAGGTAAGGCTGACTATGCAAAAAATACTTGGCATCACCATGAAAACATGATGACAATGCAGGAAGTTCCTAAGAAGATCCACAACAGGTTCACCCATTCGGGTGGTGTTAAGAATATGAAATCAAGTTGTTAGTGAGGTGAGAAAATGCCTATAGTTTACAAGGCGGGCTTGACTGATGCTGCACTGAATTCTCTAGAGGCTACAGTTAAGGTTCCTTTGCCAACTGATTATAGGAGCCTGCTGGCACGCATGAATGGGTTTTACTTAACTGATCCTGATTATGGGCAGTTGCCATTAAGATCAGTTGAAGATGGCGTGGTTAGTTTTGATCGTTTGTTTGGGGTCGTTCCTGAGGAGGAGTGTAATGATCTGGTTAGCTTTAATGATGAATTCATCCCTGAGTTAATATTTATTGATGGTGTTCTGGCGATTGGCGAGGATGGGGGGGGAAATCCCTATGTTCTCATAACTGAGGCGGGTCGGGAGGGGGTTTATTATTGGGATAGAACCCACCTGCACGAATCTGATAAAATAAATAATTTTGATATCGCGGAGCGGGGCGATTGCGGTAACCTTTATAAGATTGCAAATTGTATTGATGAATTCTATGATTTAATTCTAGCATCGCTGTCTGGTGGTGTTGAGTTCTTGAAGGAAAGTTGATCTTGGCGATATGCGTGCGCCGGTTCTTTAAAAGTGTATCGTTTAATGTGGCTCTGCTAGTGTATATGCGGGGCCCGTTCTTCATGCAAATTAGGTTTATGTCTCGCATTGCTTGTGCAAGCTAGCGAATAGATTTGGTTTTCATCGAAGGCGTCAATTGACTTTTGCAAACCCTCGACAACCTGTTCTTCTACTTCGGCGAAGTGCCGGACACCAACACCGAAGTGCCGCTGCAACGCATCGAGAACGCCCTCGGCCACTTCCTGCATTTCACCCGCACCCCCGACGGCACCCTGACCGACATCAGCGCCACCGGCGGCACCCGCGTGCACCTTCACTACGACAACCCGCTGGGCCGCCTGACCGATATCAAGCGCGTGGTCAACAACCAGGCCGTCGAAACGCTCACCCAGTACCGCTACGACGAACACGGCCAGCTGACCGCGGTAATCAACCGCAACGGCGACACCGTGCGCAGTTTCAGCTACGCCGAAGGCCTGATGGTGACCCACAGCAACGCCCTGGGGCTGGGCTGTCACTACCGCTGGGAAACGCTGGGCGATAAACCACGGGTGGTCGAGCACTGGACCAGCGACGGCGAACACTTCCATTTCCGCTACGACCTGGACGCCCGCACCAGCTGGGCCACCGACGTGCTCGGCCGCGAGCTGGAAGTGCAGTACAACGCCGACCACCGCGTGGTCGCCAGCCGTGACTACGGCGGCGAGCGGTACGCCATCGCGCTGGACGAGCAGGGCAACATGGTCGGCCTGAGCTTGCCAGACGGCAATCGCCTGGCCTTCAAGTACGACGAGTACGCCCGCCTGCTGGAAGAAACCGACCCGCTGGGCCGCAAGATCCGGTACGAATACCACCACCTGACCAAGCTGGTGACCCAGGTCCGCTATCCGGACGGCAGCACCTGGCAGCCGCGTCAAAGAGGTTTGGAATGC
>NZ_JABMCW010000455.1:0-3607 GCF_013179705.1 Pseudomonas sp. CM25
GTGGCTCTTCCTCACTCAACTACCTCGTCAACCAGCTCGAAGCCTCGCGGCGGCCAACCGAAAAGCCGCCACATCAATTCCTCTTTCCAGGTAAGCGCACGCTGGCGACCGTAAAGGGTGGTCATGGTGTAGCCGCCCAATTCCTTCTTGATGCGCACCGTGCGCTCGCCGAGGCGATGGCAGAGTTCGGCGATCACCGACTTGGGGCTGCCATTTGGGGTGCTGTCGTCGTAGGAAAGGCAGCCGCAGATGGCCTGGGCTTTATCGATCAATTGGCTGTTGTTCATCATTTCGAATCCTCGCTTATGGTGGATACCGGAAGGCCGTCGAAACCCGCGCGCTCTGCGGCCTTGCAGAGAATCCATGAATCCGTTGATCTATCGCCGGTCAAGCCGTGAACCGACCCGAAACCCTTCTGATCAAGGTGTGCGTGCCACTTCTCCAGCGCCTCGCGCTTGCGGGCCATGACGTCGGACTGGATGTACACCTTCACGTTGTGACCCATGGCGTGGTTGATCAGCAGCTCACCCACCAGGTGGTCGACCCCAAGGTCAGCCCAGCCAGTGCGGGCCAGCTTGCGCAGGTCGTGGCTGGTCCATTCGCCCTGCCCCATAACGGTGAACACGGCGGATGCCTTGGCCTCGCTCATGGGCTTGCCTTGCCGTCCCGGGAACAGGAACTCGCCGTCGTAGCCCTCGTTGCGTTGGATCTCGCGGTAGGCCATCAGCAGGAAACGCACCTGGTTGGTCAGTGGCAGGCGGTGCTGCACGCTGGTCTTGGTGTGCTCAGCGGGAATAAACCACTCTCGCTCGGCCAGGCTGATGTGGCTCCAGCGGGCCAGGCGGGTTTCGCCCAGCCGGGTGCCGTGACACAGCATCATCAGGGCCAGCACGCCATGCTGCGGCCGGTGGGCCAGGGTGCTCTTCATGCGGGCCATCAGGTCGTCGAGGTGCACACCACGCAGGCGCGATGGCTTGACCGTGACCTTGGCCTTGGAGAAATCACCAAAGCGGATGCCGGCCATGGGGTTGGAGCTGATCAGGCCAAGCTTGAAGGCCTGACGGAACGACAGAGCCAGCAACTGGAACACCAGTCGCACATAGTCGATCGACAGCGACTCTTGCAGCGGCCACATCAGCTCGCGGTCAAGCAGCGCCTTGTCGATCTGGGCCAGCGGGGTCTGACCCAAGCGCGGCATCAGGTGTTGCTTGATCGCCGACGCCGCCGTGCTCTTGCGCTTGGTCGACAGGTTGCGGTCGCGGGACATGCGCTCAGCGAACCAGGCTAGAAGTTCGCCGGTCAGCACCCAGCTCGACAGGCTCGATCCCTCGCCGGCTTCCAGGCGCAGGCGGATATCCGGCAGTGCGGCGGCCACCTTGGCAGCGCTCAGCTCAGGGTATGAGCCGATCAGGTTCCACTTGCCCTTGTGGATCAGGTACCAGGACCCGCGCTCGCGGGAACGGTGAAACCGGAAGTACAGGCCATGGTTGCCCAGGGCGCGAAGATCACGCACCTGGCCGGCGGCCTGCCGGCGAATCTCTGCATCGCTGATTTTCACAGCGGCGGTGTTGGTCATGCTGCAACCTCCGTTTTTGGCAGGGCCAGGTACGCCCTCAGGCACTCCATGGCGTCAAAATGCCCCTGACACACAACGGCCAGGTAGCCTTGGTCGTTCAGCCGGCGAATGCACGCTTGCTGGCTGGACGAAACAGGCGCCGGGTCTACGGTCGCCTTGAATTCGATGTACAAGCCGAAGTAACCGCCGCGAGCCATGGTCAGGACCAGATCGGGGATGCCGGCCTTTACGCCCTGGGCTTTGAGCTTGAGCGCCACGCCCTTGTGCCGATGGCCGCCATTCGGGACGTGGTAGATCAGCTCGTACACATCCGGATAGCGCAGCTGAATCTCTTCGAGCAGGGCAGCCTGCTCCTGCCCTTCCCGGTCGACGGGCTTGGCGCGGGCCGACTTGGCTTTGAACGGGCGAAGGGCGGGTGCATTCATGCGATCAACACCCCCTCATTGAGCAGCAGCGCCTGGGTGCGCATGACGCCCTCGGCGTGGTACTGGCGCGCAGTGGCGCGATCCACGTCACGACTGCGACCGTCACAGGCGTCGTGGCAGGCGCTGCAGGACCATGCACCTTGCAGGTCGTGTGGTTTCTTGCCGACGCCGCAGGTGCCCGCCAGGCGGTAGTGCGCCAAGACGGTGGTCTCGGGGTTGCCGTTGCATACGCCAGGGATACGCACCTGGCATTCGCGGCCGCGTGCGGCCTTGGTCAGTTTTGATTGCCGCATGGGCTGTCTTCTCCATGAAGATCAATGACGCGGAAGGTGTTAGGCCACATGCACTGGCCATGGCTACGAGCTGCCTGCTCGTCGCGATACAGCGCCATCGGTTGGGCTGGCTCGTGGGCAAGATCCAGCAGATCACTTCGGCAATACAGCGCCCAGCGATACTCGGGAAGCTTGGGCGGTAGGTGCATTGGGTCAGTCATGCAGCGGCTCCTTGTTGGGCATAGCGAGATCTCAGGGACCGCTCGGGCGCAGGCGCTTTGGCGGGAGGCTGCCAGCTCGCAGAGAGGTTTTCGAAACGGTTGAACTGCCCCAAGAACGCCGCGCGTACGGTTCCGGTCTCAATGTCTCGACCTTTCCCCACGATGATTTCGGCGATGCCTTTGAGCTCGCTGTCTTCGTGGTAAACCTCATCGCGGTAGACGAACAGGATCACGTCTGCGTCCTGCTCAATTGCGCCCGACTCACGAAGATCAGAGGGCACCGGGCGCTTGTTTGGGCGCTCCTCGCACTTGCGAGATAGCTGGCTGAGCAGCACAACCGGAATGCCGAGCTCGCGTGCAAGCAACTTGCATCCGCGACTTATGCCGCTGACCTCTTCAGTGCGATTGCCACCCTCGCCTTCCATCAGCTGTAGGTAATCGATCATCAGGATGTCGAGCCCATAGCGCATCTTGTGCCGACGAGCCATCGAGCGAATGCGGCCGACCGTGGCGCCGGCGCAGTCCGCGATGAACAGGTTTGCGTGCTGGATCTTGCCGACTGCCGCGCACAGTTCCGCCCCGTGGGACTGGCAGGCAGAACCGTTTTTGATGAGGTTAAGCGGAATCTTCCCTTCTGCCGCAGTGGCTCGATCAATGAGCTGGGCCCTGCTCATTTCCAGGCTGATGACCAAGGCTGACTTCTTCTGGCGAACCGCAGCGTCCAGCACAAACCCCATGGCGAGCGTGGTTTTGCCCATTGCAGGCCTACCGGCCACAACGATCAACTGCTCCGGCTGCAGGCCACCCAGTTTCTCGTCGAGGTCAACCAAGCCGGTGGACAGGCCAAGCAACGTCTCACCGCGTGACAGGCGGTCATGCCGCTCCTGCCAGACCTCCAGCTGTTCGGCCATCAGATCACCAGCCTTGACGATCTCATCACCATCGGTGCCAGTGTCGATCGCCATGGCAGCTGCCTGCACGGCCGCGATCTTGTCTTGGATTTCGCCGCCACTCTGGGCGATCTCCAGCGTTCGGTCACTCAGGTCATACAGGGCCCGCTCCACGGCGCGCTCCCTGACGATCCGGGCATACTCGCTTGCGTTGGCAACACTA
>NZ_JABMCW010000456.1:0-3603 GCF_013179705.1 Pseudomonas sp. CM25
GTGCGTTGCCCGTGGTCGAGGGCAACCAGGTGGTGGGTATCGTCAGTGAACGGGACTATGCACGCAAACTGGTACTCAAGGGCCGCTCTTCCGCCGCCACCCCGGTGCGCGAAATCATGAGTGCGCCTGTGGTCACCGTGGAACCCAAGCAGAACCTCGAGTACTGCATGAACCTGATGACCAACCGCCACCTGCGCCACCTGCCAGTGGTCAGCAACGGAGAGTTGCTCGGTCTGCTGTCGATTGGTGACCTGGTCAAGGAAACCATCGCCGAACAGGCCGGCCTTATCCTGCAGTTGGAGCAATACATCCGCGGCGAATGAGGCCCCTCTCAATGGTAGGCGCGCTCCAGTTCGTCCAGTTGATGGTCGAAGCTGCGCAGGCGCGCCGACCAGGTGTACACCAGCACTTCCAGGTCACGGTTGAGCACGGCGGTATTGCCATGGCCGCTAGGGGTGGGTTCGCCAAGGTCCAGCTGATAGCGCTCGCGGGCCATGGCCTGGGCAACGCTGGACAGGTCGCGGGCATTTGCCAGCCAGTGGTGGTGATGGTCGTGAATTTCGCGGTCAAGCGTGCGGCACTGGCGCTTCAGCGCATCCAGGCTCTGCTCCAGCGGGGTGCCCTTGAGCTCACCCATGACCTCTTCGAACGTACGCCCCGAATGCCAGTAGCTGCCCCAGAAATAGCGGTCGAACACGGTTTCGACGCGGCGCAGCGCGACCTTGGTGTTCCAGATGGTCAGCAGCGTTCGGCCCTGGGTCACTTCGCGCTTGTTCAAGTGCAGCTGCTGCCAGGCGATCCAGGTCAGCGTCACCAAAGCAGCCGCCACAGTGATTGCAGCGGCGGCATACAGAAAGTGCACCGCCTGGTTCATCTGTTGCGTATGCCTGATGCCGTAGAAGTAACTGGCCGTCAGCGTGCCCAGGATCATCACGGAGCACCAGAAACCTGGTGCGTAGGGATCTTTCATGGCGCTATCCCCTATTGTTTTCCTGAGCATAGCAACGGCCAATCACTCGTCAGGTGCCGCTCGGCACTTTATTTTTTCTGGGGATGAAGCGCCTCGTTCAGTTGGTCGATCATGGGAATCCAGTCGTCATCAGCGATGTATTTTTCTTTCAGGAAATCGCGCTGCGAATCGTTCCAGAATGGGGCATCGACCAGTTTCACATCGTCGTCGAGCGGTGAGTGAGTCGTGATGAACCTGTCGATTTCGACCGGGTCGTCAGACAGCCCCAACTGTTTGAAAATTTCAGACAAAGGATGAATCGGATTGTCCATGGTTCCTCCTCGGTGCCGAACCGATCATCGACGATGCCGGCCCGGCATGGGTTGAGAGCATCAGCTGAGCTCACGCACTTCGGCGCGCGGCACCAGCTTCAAATATTGCTCCATGCTCATGTGAATCAGATGATCGTGATCACCCGCCTCCAGATAGACATCGCCCTGGCGAGTAAGACTCGAATCAAGCAGCATCTTTATCTGGTATGCATCGCCCAACGCAGGCACGGCCCCCCGTTCGCAGTCGCCGAACAGGCTCGGCAGGCCGCTTTCACGGGTCAGTTGCCAGGCCCCCGACATGCGCACCTTGCTCATGTCCAGGTGCCGGTTGGCCGGTAGTACGGCCATGATGTAGTTGCCATGCCGGTCATCGAGCATCACCGACTTGGCGACCCGCTCAGCGGGCACGCCAGCCGTGCGGGCCGACTCCAGGCTGGTGGCCGAATGTGGATGGGGAATGATGTCGTAGTCGCAGTTGGCCTTGTCCAGGCGATTCTGCAGGGTCTTTGCCATACGCATGGTGCACCTCCGGTTTCGCCCCCCAATCTTCAATTTTAGGCCGGCTGCCGGCAGCCGGGGCTAAACTTGTTGTATGAGGACGACCGAGGTGACGACAGGTGATCGCCCGCTGCTGGCGCTGGCTGTTGCTGCTGTTGCTGCTTGGCATCACGCCGAGCGGTCAGGCTGCGGCCGGTGAGCAAGCCGTGCTGTTGTTGCCGGTGAGTGTCGCCGGCGCGGCACTGATCCTCCTCGGCATCGCCTTCATGCTCGCCGAAGCCTTCCTGCCCAACTACGGCGTAGTCGGCTTTGCCGGCATCATCGCCTTCGTGGTCGGCGCGCTGTGCCTGATCGACACCGATACCCCCGGCTTCGGCCTCCCGCTGGCCTTGGTCGCTACGCTGGCACTGCTGCTGGTACTGCTGATCGGTGGGGTGCTGGCGATGGCCGTGAAGGCGCGCCGACGGGCGCTGGTAAGCGGCGACGCCGGCCTGCTGGGTAGCCTGGCCACCGTCACCCAGGTGATGGCGGGCAACCCGTTGCGTGGCGTGGTGCTGGCGCAAGGCGAGCAATGGCAAGTGCAATGCGCGACACCGCTGCAAGCCGGCCAGAACGTGCGGGTGACCGCGCGCAATGGCGTGATGCTGGAAGTCAGCGCCGCCGGGCTGGCGGCGCAAGGAGCGTGACCATGTTCATGCAAGTGGGTTTCGGCGCGATAGCAGTCGTTGTGGCGATGCTGTTGCTGTCGGCATTTCGCATCCTGCGCGAATACGAGCGCGGCGTGGTGTTCCAGCTGGGACGCTTCTGGCAGGTGAAGGGGCCGGGGCTGATCCTGTTGATCCCGGTGATCCAGCAAATGGTCCGGGTCGACCTGCGCACCGTGGTGCTGGATGTACCGACGCAGGATGTGATCACCCGCGACAATGTCTCGGTCAAGGTCAACGCCGTGCTGTACTTCCGTGTGCTCGACCCGCAAAAGGCGATCATCCAGGTCGAGGACTTCATGGTGGCGACCAGCCAGTTGGCCCAGACCACCCTGCGCGCGGTGCTCGGCAAGCACGAACTGGATGAATTGCTGGCCGAGCGCGAACAGCTGAATGCGGATATCCGCCAGGTGCTGGATGCGCAGACTGATGCCTGGGGCATCAAGGTGGCCAACGTCGAGATCAAGCACGTCGACCTCAACGAATCGATGGTACGCGCCATCGCCCGCCAGGCCGAGGCCGAGCGCGAACGACGGGCCAAGGTGATCCATGCTGAGGGCGAATTACAGGCGTCGGAAAAGCTGATGCAGGCGGCGCAGATGCTGGGCAAGGAGCCGGGGGCGATGCAGTTGCGCTACATGCAGACGCTGGGCGCGATTGCCGGGGACAAGAGCTCGACCATTGTCTTCCCGTTGCCGGTGGATTTGCTCAAGGGGTTGATGGACCGGCAGGAATAGCGGCAAGGCATTCGTCGGCGAGCCTGCGAATGCCTTGCCTGCGGTGTATCAGAGGGGCGCGCGGCGCAGGGTAGCCAGGAAGGTAGCGGCACCAATGAACAACCCGGCAAACGTGCGGTTCAGACGCTTCTGCTGCTTGGGCGTACGCAGCAGGCGCAGCACCCGCGAGGCCAGGCCGGTGTAGCCCGCCATCACCAGCATGTCCACGCTGATCATGGTTACCGTGATGGCCACATACTGCGGCAACAGCGGCGCATGCGGGTTGAGGAACTGCGGCAGCACCGCCAGCATGAACACCAACGCCTTGGGGTTGCTGACGTTGACCAGGAAACCACGGAACACCAGGCTAAGCGGCTTGCCGATCGGGCGCACGGCGGACTCGT
>NZ_JABMCW010000457.1:0-3593 GCF_013179705.1 Pseudomonas sp. CM25
ATGAGCCCAAGCCTGATGACCCGTGATGGCAAGGTCGAGCTGGTCATCGGTACGCCAGGTGGTTCGCGGATCTTCACCTCTATCTTCCAGGTGATGAACAACCTGTACGACTACGGCATGCCGTTGGACAAGGCAGTGGCGGCACAGCGCGTGCACCATCAGTTGCTGCCCAAGGACACCATCTATTTCGACAGTTATGCACCGCTGACCGGGGATGTGGCTGATGACCTGAAGAAGATGGGTTATGTGCTGGAGGATCAGGGCTGGGAGATGGGCGATATCCAGGCGATCCGCGTGGATGGTGCCAAGCTTGAGACCGCTACCGATCCGCGTGGGCGCGGAGTGGGGATGATCGTCAAATAAGCGCTCGCCAGTGCCGGCCTCATCGCCGGCAAGCCAGCTCCCACGGGTACGGCACTGCCCTCAAGGCCTGTGCAGGTCCTCGGGGGAGGCTCGCCAGCTCCCACAGTTACGGCACTGCCCTCAAGGCCTGTGCAGGTCCTTGGGGGAGGCTCGCCAGCTCCCACAGTTACGGCACTGCCCTCAAGGCCTGTGCAGATCCTGTGGGAGCCTGGCTTGCCGGCGATGGGCCGCAAAGCGGCCCCAGGATTTGAAGGTCAGACGCGGAACTGGCTGACCAAGGTCTGCAACTGCCCGCCAAGGCGCGCCAGTTCCACACTCGACGCAGCCGTTTCGTCACTGGCCGCCGCCGTCTGCTCGGACACATCACGCACATTCAGGATGCTGCGGCTGATCTCTTCAGCCACCGCACTCTGCTGCTCTGCCGCCGCGGCAATCTGCTGGTTCATCGACTGGATGCTCGACACCGTGCCAGTGATGCTCTCCAGCGAGGCGCCGGCTTTGCGCGCCAGCTCGACACTGTTGTCGGTCAGGGCGCGGCTGCCTTGCATGGCATTCGCCACTTGTTGGGTGCCGTGCTGCAGGCTGGCGATCAGCGCTTCGATCTCCTCGGTGGACTTTTGCGTACGCTGGGCCAGCCCGCGGACTTCATCTGCCACCACGGCAAAGCCACGCCCGGCTTCCCCGGCGCGTGCCGCTTCGATCGCGGCGTTCAGCGCCAGCAGGTTGGTCTGCTCGGCTACCGACTTGATCACGTCCATTACGCTGCCGATCTTCTGGCTTTCCTCCTGCAGCAGGTTCATGGCCTCGGTGGAGCGGTGCATGTCTGCGGCCAGGCGCTCGATCTGGCCGATCGCCTCGCCCACCACGCGGTCGCCGGCGCGGGCTTCATCGTCGGCACCGGTGGCGGCATGCGAGGCCTGTTCGGCATTACGTGCCACTTCCTGAACGGTGGCCGCCATTTCATGCATGGCGGTGGCCACCTGGTCGGTCTCGACTTTCTGGCTGTTGGCGCCGGCGCTGGTCTGTTCGGTAACCGCCGACAGCTCCTCGGCGGCGCTGGCGATCTGGGTGACGCCGTCGCGGATGCCGCTGATCAGCTCGCGCAGGGTCGTGCCCATGCGGCCGATGCCCTGCTGCAGTACCCCCAGTTCATCGCGACGGGTGACGCGCAACTGCTGGGTGAGGTCGCCGCTGGCGATCTTTTCCACCGCGATCAGGGTGTCATGCAGCGGGCGGGTGATCTGGCGGGTAATCAGCACCGCTGCCAGTACGCCGACCAGCAGTGCCAGCAACGTGGCGATGGCTTGCAGGCTGCGCGCCTGGGTGCTTTCGATATCGCGGCGCTGCAGCTGGATCTGGTACAGCGCGTCACTGCGCTTGACGATGTCGGCACCCTGCACGGTCATTTCGGCGCGAGCGGTGGTGATAGTGGCGACCGCGTCGCGGAACTGGCGAACCGCGTCACGGTAGGTCATCACCGAGCGTTCGAACTGTTGCAGGCGTGCGTCTTCGGCAGGCAGCTGGCGCTTGAGGTTGTCGATGTCCACCAGCGCTGCGTCCAGCTGGCGCAGGGCCGCCTGCTCGTTGGCGGCGCTGTTGTCGGCAATATAGCCGCGCACATCGATACGCACCTGCAGCAGTTGCTGGCGGGCCTTGCTGATCAGCTGGTACTGGGCCAGGCGTACGCTGTCGGCCTCGGGGCGTGCCATGACCTCCTGGCTGAGGGTATCCATGGCCTGGTCGGCGCGGGTGGCCGAACTGTCCATGGCAACGCGCGCAGCACGGGTGGCGTCGTAGCCCTGGCGCATCTTGTTCAGCGACAGTTTGTAGGCGCTGATGGTCTCGCCCAGTTCACCCAGCAGCTTGATGTTCTCGGCACTTTTGAAGGTGCTGGCCAGGTACGCCTGCTGCTTGCCAAAGGCGTCCAGCTTGGCCTGGGTATTGGCTGCTGCGCTGTCGTCGCCGTTGGCGATCATGTACTGCAGGCGCGCAATGCGCAGGTCGGTGAGGTCCTTGTTGAGCTGGCCGATGTCGCCCATCCAGTTGCTGCGGTCGATCAGGCTGCCCAGGCTGGTCCAGCCGGTCAGGGCCAGCAGGCCGGTAAGGATCAGTACCAGGCCGAAGCCCAGGCCGAGTTTGAGGTTGACGCTGATGTTGGCGAACCAGCTGTTCATGCACGCTCTCCAGAAGTTGTTTTCGCTCGCTTGATCTTCGATCGCCAGGCGTTGTTGTTCTGGATGCCCGCTGACTCGTGCGGGGGTTATCGGCAGTGAAGGGGGAAGCTGAAACGCTTTTTCAGCTGATTTGTAACTGGATGCATTGAGGCCGCAGAGCGGCCCCTATGCAGGTCAAAGGTTGCGCGCACTGAAGGTATCGCAGCTGTTCACCTCACCCTGGGCGAACCCGGCCTTGAACCAGCGCACGCGCTGCGCCGAGGTGCCATGGGTAAAGGAGTCCGGTACCACGCGCCCGCGGCCTTGCTGCTGCAGGCGGTCATCGCCGATGGCATTGGCGGCGTTCAGCGCTTCCTCGACGTCACCCGGCTCCAGCCAGTTCAGCCGCTTCTGCGCCTGATAGGCCCACACCCCGGCCAGGCAGTCGGCCTGCAGCTCCTGGCGTACCAACAGGCCATTGTCGCCTTCCATACGCTGGCCGTTGCGGCGTGCGGCGTCCACCTTGGCCGAAACACCCAGCAGGGTCTGCACGTGGTGGCCGATTTCGTGGGCGATCACATAGGCCTGGGCGAAGTCGCCAGCAGCGGCGAAGCGGGTTTCCATTTCGCGGAAGAACGACATGTCCAGGTATACACGCTGGTCCGCCGGGCAGTAGAACGGCCCGACCGCCGCCGAGGCAAACCCACAGGCCGAATTGACCTGGCCGCTGAACAGCACCAGCTTGGGGTCACGGTACTGTTTGCCGGCTTCGGCGAACAAGGCCTTCCAGGTGTCTTCGGTGTCGCCCAGCACAGAGGCGACAAATTCGGCCTGCTGGTCATTGGCCGGTGGCGCCTTGCCGCCCGCACCGCTGGGTGCCGTCTGCTGTTGCTGCTGTTCCATCTGGCCGGTGAGCTGGCCGAGGATCTGCAACGGGTCCTGCCCGGTAAGCCAGCCGATGCCGACAATCAGCAGAATCGCCCCCAGCCCCAGGCCCTTGCCGCCGCCAAAACGCATGCCGCCGCCACCGCCGCCTTCGCCCCGGGCATCGACCACGTTGTCGCTGCGTCGGCCTTT
>NZ_JABMCW010000458.1:0-3589 GCF_013179705.1 Pseudomonas sp. CM25
CGTGTTATGCCGGCGACCTGCCCGATACCTTGCTCAGCCAGATCCTGGCCAGCGCCAAAGGGCGCTACGGCAGCACGCGCGACTATGTAGAGCAGACCTTGAATGCCCTGCGCAGCCACCAGATGCCCGATCGCAACCTGGAGGCACGCTTCAGGCGCTGCCATAACCTGCGCGAGGTTTGATCAGCCTGTCCCGGCCTTTTCGCGGGTGAACCCGCTCCCACAGGTACTGCACAGCCCTTGTGGGAGCGGGTTCACCCGCGAAGAGGCCGGAGCTGTCGATAAAAAAATCAAATTTACCTGGCCAGTACCACCAACTTGCCCACAGCCCGCCGCTGCCCCAGCTGTTCGATTGCAGCCCCGGCCTCGGCCAGCGGATAAGTCTGCGAAACCAGCGGCTTCAGCTTGCCCTCGGCATGCCAGGCAAACAGTTGCCGGAAGTTGGCCGCGTTATCCTCCGGCTGGCGCTGGGCAAACGCCCCCCAGAACACCCCCACCACCGCCGCGCCCTTGAGCAGCACCAGGTTAGCCGCCAGTTGGGGAATGCTGCCGCTGGCAAAGCCCACCACCAGTAGCCGGCCATTCCAGGCCAGCCCGCGCACTGCCTGCTCGAACAGCTCGCCACCGACCGGGTCGTAGATCACATCGACGCCCTGGCCTCCAGTCAGGCGCTTGAGCTCTTCGCGCAGGCTGGCCTGGCTGTAGTCGATCAGCTCATCCGCCCCGGCTGCCTTGGCCACAGCCAGCTTCTCGGCACTGCTGGCCGCTGCGATCACCCGCGCGCCCATGGCCTTGCCGATTTCCACCGCCGCCAAACCGACGCCACCGGATGCGCCCATTACCAGCAGGGTTTCGCCAGCCTGCAACCGAGCGCGCTGGCGCAAGGCATGCATCGAGGTGCCATAGGTCATGCCGAACGCCGCAGCGGTGGTGAAATCCATGCTCTCCGGGATCGGCAGCACATTGTAGAACGGTACCGCCACCTGCTCGGCGAACGCGCCCCAGCCGGTAAGCGCCATCACCCGGTCACCTACCTTGAACGCGCCCGCTTTTTCCCCGACCGCAGCCACCACGCCTGCCGCTTCGCCGCCGGGGGAGAATGGCAACTGGGGTTGGAACTGATACTTCCCTTCGATGATCAGGGTGTCCGGGAAGTTGACCCCGGCCGCCTGCACGTCCAGCAGGATCTCGTTTTTCTTCGGCACCGGGCTGGCCACCTCCTCCAGCGTCAGGTCGCGCGCCGGGCCCAGGGTTTTGCACAACACAGCTTTCATCGGGGCTATTCCTTTGCGGGTAATGGCCGATAAGTGTAGGAGGGCCACCTGCCGGGTCAACGAGCATGCCCCGCCCTGATGGGCCGGCATAAGCCCGGGCTTGGGTTTGAGCGAAGTGCTGGGTAAGCTGGCGCCAATTGTATTGAGGAGCGAATTCGTGAAAGCGTGGATCTTGATGGTGCTGGCGCTGTTGCTGCCGGCTGCGGCCATGGCCGAGGAAGCCAAGGAAGGGGCGCCCAAGGTCGCCTACATCACCCTGAGCCCGCCCTTTGTCGGCAACTATGCCCTCGACGGCGGCCCACGGCTGCGCGTGTACAAGGCCGACGTCGCCTTGCGCGTGACCGGTGACGAAGCGGCCAAGGCGGTGAAATTTCACGAACCCCTGATCCGCAACCAGTTGGTAGCCTTGTTCACCCAGCAGACCGTGGACAGCATGAGCAACGTCGAGGCCAAGGAGCACCTGCGCCAGGAGGCCCTGAAGCAGGTGCAGCAGGTGCTGGAAGCAGAAGAGGGCAAGCCGATCGTTGAAGACCTGTTGTTCAACAACCTGATTGTGCAGTGAACCGTGAATATCCAGCAACAGTGCCGTCTGTTGTCAGTGATACGCATGGTGGTCGATAATCAGCGCGTTCCCGAAAGGGGCTTGCAAGACTCTGCGGATCCTGGTCCAACCAGCAATCACAGAGCCGGGCAGGTGTATGGCGGTGACAAGCCGAGCTGTCTGTGAGTAGGGCGCCGAAAGGCGCCCTTTGTCTTTGTGCCACCAGATATACCCGTTTCAACGTAGCCGGCGTCGAGTCTTCAGGAAGCCAAGCTACGCCGAAACCGGGCCAGCGCCACGCTGAAGAACACCAGGCCGATCAAGGCCAGTGCCAGAATATCCGGCCACACCACCGCCCAGCCGGCGTCGCGGAACAGGATCGCGGCGCCCAGGCTCACGAAGTGCGTCGACGGCGACCCCTGCATCACCCACTGTAGCCACTGCGGCATGCTGTCCAGCGGCGTGCTGCCGCCGGACAGCAACAGCATCGGGATGATCACCGGGATCGCCAGCAGGCCGAACTGTGGCGTTGAACGCGCCAGGGTGGCGAGGAAGATACCCAGCGCGGTACCGGCGAACAGGTACAGCGCAGTCACGGCCAGGAACAGCCCCATCGAGCCGGACAGCGGTACGCCCAGCGCCCCCTTCACCACCACCATCAGCGAAATCCAGGTGCAGATCACCACCACCAGTGCGTTGCTGCCGATCTTCGCCAGCATGATCTCCAGCGCGGTCAGCGGCAGCACCAGCAGGTGATCGAGGGTGCCGTGCTCACGCTCACGCAGCAGCGCGGTGCCGGTGAGGATGATCGCCAGGATGGTGATGTTGTTGACGATCTGGATCACTGCCAGGAACCAGCCGCCCTCCAGGTTGGGGTTGAACAGGGCCTTGGCGTTGATCAGCACCGGGCTCTGGGTGTTGGTCCGTTGGCTGTAGTCGAGCAGTTCGCGTTCGAAGATCCGGCCGATATAGCCCGCGCCCATGAATGCCTGGCTCATGGCGGTGGCATCGACGTTGATCTGCAGCTCTGGCGAGTGCCCCGCCAGCAGGTCGCTCTGGAAGTTGACCGGTATGTTGATGACGAAGGTGTACTGGCCGCTGTCCATGGCCTGGTCCAGGTGCCCGGCAGGCAGTGGCACGGCGGTTTGGAACTCCGGCGGCTGCAGGGCTTCGGCGAGCTTGCGCGAAAGCTGGCTGTGGTCTTCGTCCACCACGGCGACGCTGGCGTTGTGCACGCCGATCACCGAGCCGGCTGCGGGCATGTAGATGGCCACGCTGAAGGCGTACAGCAGAAACAGCAGCAGTACGCTGTCATGGCGCAGGCTGGTCAGTTCTTTCAGGCCCAGGCGCAGGGTGTGGTTCAGGCGCGACATGTCAGGCCTCCTGCTTCTTCAGCATGGCCAGGCTCAGGCCGATAAACACGGCAAAGAAGCTGAGCAGGATCAGGCACTGCGGCCACAGCTCGCGCAGGCCCAGCGCCTTGGTGAAGGTGCCGACCGCGATGTCGAGGAAATACCCCGCCGGGAACAACTGGCCCATTACTGCCGCCGCGCCGTCCAGCGACGAGCGCGGCACGATCAGGCCGGAAAACTGGATGGTCGGCAGGCTGGTGATGATCATGGTGCCCAGAATGGCCGCGATCTGCGTGCGGGTGAAGGCCGAGATCAGCAGGCCCAGGCTGGTGGTTGCCAGCAGGTAGGCCACGCCGCCACAGGCCAGGGCCAGCATGCTGCCCTTGAGCGGTACGGCGAACAGCCATCGGTTCATTGCAACCA
>NZ_JABMCW010000459.1:0-3558 GCF_013179705.1 Pseudomonas sp. CM25
AGGAAGCGCAGCCCCAGCACCAGTGCACAGCCCAGGTACAGCGGGCCGCTCATGTGAATGGCATACGGCAACAGGCTCACCGCCAGCAATATCAAGGTGTACAGCAGGATATGCAGCTTGGTGTAGCGCTCGCCGTGGGTCACCGGCAGCATCGGGATCTCGGCCTTGGCGTATTCCTCCTTGCGGTGGATGGCCAGGGCCCAGAAGTGCGGCGGGGTCCAGGCGAAGATGATCAGTACCAGCAGCAACGGCTCGGCGCTGACATGGCCACTGACCGCGACCCAGCCCAGCAGCGGCGGCGCGGCACCGGCCAGGCCACCAATGACGATGTTCTGCGGCGTGGCACGTTTGAGGAAGCCGGTGTACAACACCGCGTAGCCCAGCAGCGAGGCCAGGGTCAGCCAGGCGGTGAGGGCGTTGGTGAACACCAGCAGCAAGGCCATGCCCAGCAACGCCAGCGCCAGGGCAAACAGCAGCGCCGGCAGCGGCTCGACGCGGCCTTGGGCCAGGGGCCGCTTGTGGGTGCGCGCCATCAGCGCGTCGATGCGCCGGTCCACCACGTGGTTGACCACCGCCGCGCCGCCGGCGCACAAACCTATGCCCAGGTTGCCGAACAGCAGCACGTTCCAGCTCACACCCGCGCGGGTGGCGAGGAACATGCCTGCCAGCGAGGTGATCAGCATCAGCACCACCACCTTGGGCTTGGTCAGCTCCAGGTAATCGCGCCAGCTGGCCCGCCGTGTACTCAGAAGCGTCGCCACGAGTCGTTCCTCATGTGATGGGAAATGCCCACGCCGACAACCGGCCGCAGGCGCCAGCCTTGGCCGACACCGACCCGAACCTTGTCGACCACGCGGATGCGGTAGTTCACCAGCACCATGCTCAGCAGCAACAGCGCCCCGCCGGCGTTGTGCGCAACGGCCACAGCCAAGGGCAGGTGCAGCAGCACATTGCTGATGCCCAGGCCGATCTGCACCGCCAGCGCCAGCAACACCAGCCGCCCCAGGCCGGGAAGGCCGCAGCGGTGCAGCTTCCAGCTGAGCATCATTAGCACACCGGTAACCAGCAGCGCGCCCAGGCGGTGGCTGATGTGGATGGCCGTGCGCGCATCACTGTCCAGTTGCCCACCCAGGTAATTGGGGCCGACATGCTGGGTAAGGTGGAAGCCGTTGCTGAAATCCGCCGCAGGCCACCATTGGCCATGGCAGGTAGGCAGGTCGATACAGGCGACGGCTGCATAGTTGGCGCTCACCCAGCCGCCCAGGGCAATCTGGCCGATCACCACCAGCAGGGCCAGGGCCGCAATGCGGCGCAGGCTCAACGGCAGCTTGGGCAATGGCGCAAAGGCCCGGGACAGCCGCAGGGACAACAGGAACAGCAGGCTCAATGTGGTGAAGCCACCAAGCAGGTGCGCCGTGACCACCTGCGGCCACAGTTTCAAGGTGACCGTCCACATGCCGAAGGCCGCCTGCGCCAGCACCACCCCCAGCAACAGCACGGGCAGCCGATAGGGCTGGCCGTCGCGGGCGTGCCGGCGCACCGCTTGCAAGGCAAGCAGGGCAATGACCATAGCCAGGGTGCCGGCGAAATAGCGGTGGACCATCTCGGCCCAGCCCTTTGCGGCTTCCACGGGGTGCTCGGGGAAGTGCAGCTCGGCATGCGCCAACTGTGCTTCGCTCTTGGGCACGCTGATGAAGCCATAGCAACCCGGCCAGTCAGGGCAGCCGAGGCCGGCGTGGGTCAGGCGGGTATAGGCACCGAGCAGGACAACCACCAGTGCCAGCAAGGTGGCGAACACAGCTATGCGGAATCCAGGTCTGGCCATGGCAGGCTCCTAGCCGATATTGGACAGCTTGAGCAGGTGGCGCAGGTCGTCCAGCACGTGCTTGCCGTTGACCTTGCCGTCATAGCGCAGTACCAGGTTGCCGTGCGGGTCGACGATCCACAGCTTGGGGCCGGGCTCGCCGACCTTCTGCAGGTAGCGCGGAGCGTCCAGCGGGTAGCGTTGCAATTGTGGATATTCGCGACCGAGCAACGCCTGGTAGTCAGCGCTCAGCGGCTGGGCGGCAGCCAGCGCATGGCTGGCACGGCTGGCATCCCGGCCTAGCCCGACCTGGATCTGCCGGGCCAGGTAGACCAGGCGCTGGCAGTCCTCGGCACAGGCCTGGGGTGCGCTCACCAACAGCTGCCAGCGCTCGTCGTGGCCCGCCACGCCGAGGTCGGTACGGCTCTCGCCATTGCCGATCATGGCGCCGTGGTAGCTGCGGCCTTCCGGTACCCAGAACTTGAGCTTGTACATGCTGGTGGCCAGGATCATCGGCCCGAGCACCACCAGCAGAATCAACAACAGCTGCAAACGCCCGCGGGCTCTGGGTTTGCCGGGTTCAGGCAGGTCCAGTGGAGTGGCGGTGGCCATGGCGTTTCTCCTTGTTGTGGTGCCAGCCGAAATAGAGGTAAAGCAGCAGCAGGGCAGCCGCCAGGGCAAACCACTGCACGGCGTACCCCAGGTGTTTTTCCGGGCCCATGGCGACTACTGGCCAGTCCAGGCGATAGGTCGCCGGCCCTGGTTCCAGGCGCAGTTCATGGGCATAGCCTTCGCGGTCGAGCTGCTGCCACAGCTGGGCGGCGTCGACGGCAGTCAGCAGGTGCGGCCATTGGCCGCCGAGCGGATCGGGATGTAGCTGGAAGGTGTGGCCCGGCGATACATACACCGCAGCGTCCAGCGCCAACGCCTGGGTTGGGGTGCCGAAATGCACCGGCACGCGGCGGTCTGGCCATGGCAGCCAGCCACGATTGACCAGCAGCCACTGCCCGCTGGCCTGGTCATGGAAGGGTTGCAGCAATTCGACCCCGGCCTGGCCGTCGCGCATGCGGTTGTCCAGCAACACGCTGTGCCCGGCGTCGAAGCGACCGTATAGATGCACACGGCGGAAGGCATTGTCTTCATCCGCCGTCAGCTGGGTGGTGGCCAATGGCACCTCGACCCGCCGTTCGGCATAGCTGGCCAGCAGTGCGCGCTTTTCTTCGGCACGGCCGAGTTGCCAGCAGCCAAGCGCGACCAGCCCCGGCAGCAGTGCAAGCACCACCAGGGTGGGTACCCAGCCTGGGCGAAACGGCTTCATCGCAGCCTCGCCCGGTCGATCGCTATACTTATCCACATCACCGCATCCCCCCGGAGTGTCGCCATGCTCAAGGCCGCGATTGTCCTGATGCTGTTGGCCACGGTTGCCAGCCTGTTCAGTGGCCTGGTGTTTCTGGTCAAGGACGATGAAAACTCGACCCGCTTGCTCAAGGCGCTGACCGTGCGCGTGACCCTGGCTGCCCTGACCATCGGCCTGGTGGCCTGGGGCTTCATCAGTGGTCAGCTGGTTTCACACGCCCCCTTCTGAATCTGCATTTGCTTTGATGGCCTCATCGCCGGCAAGCCAGCTCGCACAGGAACCCCACATGCGCCAGGTCCAGTGGGCCCCTGTGAGAGCTGGCTTGCCGGCGATTGGCCCTAGAGCACATAGACAAAGATGAACAACCCCACCCACACCACATCGACGAAGTGCCAGT
>NZ_JABMCW010000046.1:0-25020 GCF_013179705.1 Pseudomonas sp. CM25
CTGGGACACCGTGCGGCTGTTCTCGCCGATCAGCATGAACACCGTGCCCAACACCACCTCGCGGCCGTTTTCGGTTGCCGCGCCCGAACGCAGTTCCTCGCCCAGGCCAACCTGGGCGACATGGCTGACGCGGATCGGGGTGCCGTCGACGCTGGAGATGACGATGTTGGCGATGTCCTCGGCGGAGGCCACCTGCCCGGGCGCACGGATCAGCAACTGTTCGCCGTTGCGCTCGACGTAGCCGGCGCCGACGTTCCCGTTGTTGCGCTCCAGCGCCGTGATCAGATCGTTCAGGGTGAGTTTGTAGGCGGCCAGGCGCTTGGGCTCCGGCGCAATCAGGTACTGCTTGGCATGGCCGCCGATGCTGTTGACTTCGGCCACCCCCGGCACATTGCGCAGCTGCGGCTTGATGATCCAGTCCTGGATCACCCGCAGGTCGGTCAGGGTGTAAGGGCTACCGTCATCCTTCAGCGCCCCCTCCTCGGCCTCCACAGTCCACAGGAAAATCTCGCCCAGCCCGGTAGAGATCGGCCCCAGGCCAGCCTGGATGCCATCGGGCAACTGCTCGCGGGCCACTTGCAGGCGCTCGTTGACCAGCTGGCGGGCGAAGAACAGGTCGGTATCGTCATCGAAGATGACCGTAACCTGCGACAAACCGGAGCGCGACAACGAGCGGGTCTGCTGCAGCCCGGGCAGGCCGGCCATGGCGGTCTCGATGGCGAAGGTGATGCGCTGCTCGGTCTCCAGCGGCGAATAGCCGGGGGCGGCGGTGTTGATCTGTACCTGGACGTTGGTGATGTCGGGTACGGCGTCGATCGGCAGCTTCTGGTAACTGTGGATACCCACCGCGGCCATCAGGACCACGGCCAGCATCACCACCAGGCGCTGCTCGATGGCGAATTGGATCAGGCGTTCGAACATGCAGGTGTCCCCGTGATCAATGACTGTGCTGGGCCGAGCCCTTGCCCAGCTCGGACTTGAGGACAAAGCTGCCGGCAGCGGCTACCCGGTTGCCGGCGGCCAGGCCGCTGGTGATTTCCACCTGCCCACCGTCGCGGCGGCCAGTGGTTACCGGGCGCGCTTCGAAACCTTCCTCGGTGCGGGCAAACACCACGGTCTGCTCCTCCCAGGTCTGCAGGGCGCTTTCCGGCACCGCGACGGCGGCATTGAAGCGCTCGACGCTGACCGCGACATTGACGAACAGCCCGGGGCGCCAGGCGCCGTTGGGGTTGGCCAGGGTAGCGCGCACGGTGGCAGCGCGGTTCTGCTCGCCGAGCAGGCTGCCGACGTAGTTGACCTTGCCTTCGACCTGGGCGCCCAGGTCCGGGGCGCTGACCGTGACATGCCGGCCAGTCACAACCTTGTCCAGGTCACGCGGGGCCACGGCGAACGTGGCCCATACCCGGCTCAGGTCGGACAGGGTGAAGGCGTTGCTGGTCTCATCGACCACCTCGCCCACGGTCAGGTGCTTTTCCACCACCACCGCATCGAAGGGCGCCCGCAGTTCATAGCGGTTGCCAGCGCCGGCCGGGCCCACGGCGGCGACCTTCTGCCGGGCGTTGGCCAAGGCGATCTCGGCCTCTTGCACTACCTGGCGAGCCTGCAGGTAATCCTGTTCGGCGCTGATGCGCTCCTGCCACAGCTGCTGCTCGCGGCGCAAGGTCAGCCGCGCCAGTTCCAGGCGGCGCTGGGCGGCCTGTTGCTCGCTGCGCAGGTCGGAGATCTGCTGGCTGGCGATCACCGCCAGTACCTGGCCGCGCTTGACTGCCTGGCCCAGCTCCGCCTGTACCGCCTCGACCACCCCCGGCACGCGCGGTACAACATGGGCGGTGCGGTCCTCATCGAAGCGTATTTCACCGGGGAAGCTGATGGCGCTCGCCAACTCACGGGGTCCGGCGGTGGCCAGCTGCACACCGGCGGCGTTTATCTGCGCGATGGACAGGTGCAGCTTGCCCTCTTCTTCGGCATGACCTGCTTCGGCCTGGTCTTGGCCATGGCCGTGGCCGTCTTCGCCATGCTCGTCATGGCGGGCTTCAGCATTCGACGCCTGGCCGAGGTTGCCGGTCCAGGCCAGGCCACCGACGCCCAGCACGGCCATCGCGGCGACCAATAGCGCTATCTTGGATGGGTTAGTCATTGTTGCTCCTGCTGTTCGGGTGTTTGCTCAAGCCATCAAGGGCGCCGTAGATGCGCTCGACCTGCGCCCGCGCGTCAGTCGCCGAGGCCAGGGCCTCGAGGTAAAGCCCGCGGGCCTGGATCAGGGTGCGTTGGGCATCGAGCACGTCGAGGAAGGCGAATTTGCCCATCTCGAAACCACGGGTAGCGGTGTCCACCGCCTGCTGCGCAGCAGGCAGGATGGTGCCGTCATAGGCGTCCACCTCCTGCATCGCCGTGTCCCACTGGCTGAGCGCGCTACGGGTTTCACTGCGCAGGCGCAATTCCACGGCATTGCGCAGGTCACGTGCCTGGTCGGCGCGGCGCGCAGCGGCCAGCACGTTGCCCTGGTTGCGGTCGAACAGCGGCAGCGGCATGGACAGGCCGAGCACGTTGACCCGCTCGCGGTCCTCACGGCTGTACTGGCTGCCAAGGCTGACGGTGAGGTTGGGAATGCGCTGGGCCTTTTCCGACCCCAGGGACGCGTCACCGCGCTCAACCTGGGCAGCGGCCAGGCGCCATTCGACTGTTTGCTCGATGCGGTCCAGCAAAGCATCGGCGTTCGGCGCCACGCCAGGCGAGAGGCTGCTGGCCTGCAACTGGTCGAAGCCTGCCAGCGGGCTGCCGGTCAACCGTGCCAGAACCTGGTAGGCAACGCGGCGCTGGCTTTGCGCACGGCGCACTTCGGCCTGGGCCTGGGCCAGCTGCACCTGGGCACGGGTGGTTTCCACGGGCGCTGACTGGCCGGCGGTCACCCTCCCCTGCACTACCCGCAGCCCGCGCTCGGTCACCGCCAGCGACTGCTGCGCCAGCTCCAGCGCAGTCTGTGCCCGCAACGCCGCATGGAAGGCCTGCACCACGTCGGCATGCAGGCCATTGCGCTGGCGCTCCAGGTCGAGCTGGGCAATGGCCTGGCCGGCACCGGCCACGGCGATACGCGCGCCGCGCTTGCCGCCCAGTTCCAGCGGCTGGCTGAGTGTGACGGTGGTGGTGCTGGTGTCGCGGCGGGTGTCCTCGACCTCCCACGCCAGCTCGGGGTTGGGCAGCAAACCGGCCTGGCGCCGCTCACCGTCGGCAATGCCGATTTCCCGGCTGGCAGCGGCCAGCTCCGGGTTTTGGGCAAAGGCGGCAGCCAGCGCCTGGGGCAGGCTCAGGCTCTGGCTAGCCTGGGCGCTGTGGGCACCGAACAGCAGCAGGCAGAGCAAGGCGATCTTGCGGGGGATGGGCACGGACAGGTCCTCGACGGCGAGCGGTGGCGAGGGACTTTAGGGAAGGGTGGTTATCGGGGTGGTGGCGGCAGAATTACAATTTTGTAATGCCCCGGGGTGTTCGCCTTGACACATTCAGCGCCTATGAGACCGAGCGCCGCGCGGGCGGCGCTCGGTCTCATAGGCGCTGAATGTGTCAAGGCAAACCAGTCCGATAATCGCCCACTTTCCCCACCCGAAGCACCAGCCTAATTGACGGAACTAACCAGTCAGTACAAAACTAGGCGCAACCAACAACAAAAAGTGATGCCCCTCATGAAGCCACTTATTCTCGTGCTCAACGGCCCTAACCTGAACATGCTGGGCACCCGCGAGCCTGCCCAATACGGCCGCGAAACCCTGGCCGACCTGGCCCAGGGCTGCGCCGATACTGCCCAAGCCCACGACCTGGAACTCGAATTCCGCCAGACCAACCACGAAGGCGAACTGATCGACTGGATCCACGCAGCCCGGGGCCGCTGCGCCGGTATCGTGATCAACCCGGGCGCCTGGACCCACACCTCGGTGGCCATCCGCGACGCCCTGGTGGCCAGCGAAGTACCGGTTATCGAAGTGCACCTGTCCAACGTGCACAAGCGCGAACCGTTCCGCCACTTGTCGTTCGTATCGTCCATTGCCGTAGGCGTGATCTGCGGGCTGGGCAGCCATGGCTACCGCATGGCTATCAGCCACTTCGCCGGGCTGTTCCAGGAGCGCACGGCATGAGCCAGCAAGCCATCCTCGCGGGCCTGATCGGCCGCGGCATCCAGCTGTCGCGCACCCCGGCCCTGCATGAACATGAAGGCGATGCCCAGGCCCTGCGCTACCTGTACCGGCTGATCGACGCCGACCAGCTGCAACTGGATGACAGCGCCCTGCCCGGCCTGCTGGATGCCGCGCAGCGCACCGGCTTTACCGGGCTGAACATCACCTACCCGTTCAAACAGACCATCCTGCCACTGCTCGACGAACTGTCGGACGAAGCGCGTGGCATCGGCGCGGTGAATACCGTGGTGCTCAAGGACGGCAAGCGGGTTGGCCACAACACCGACTGCCTGGGCTTTGCCGAAGGCTTGCGCCGCGGCCTGCCCGATGTGGCGCGGCGCCGGGTGGTGCAGATGGGCGCCGGTGGCGCCGGCTCGGCGGTGGCCCATGCGTTGCTGGGTGAAGGGGTCGAGCAGTTGGTACTGTTCGAGGTTGACACGGCCCGGGCGCAGGCCCTGGTGGACAACCTCAATGCCCATTTCGGCGCTGGGCGCGCCGTGGTCGGCAGCGACCTGGCCAGCGCCTTGGCCGAGGCGGACGGGCTGGTCAACACCACGCCGGTGGGCATGGCCAAGCTGCCGGGTACGCCGCTACCGGTGCAGCTGCTGCACGCGCGCTTGTGGGTGGCGGAAATCATCTACTTCCCGCTGGAGACCGAGCTGCTGCGCGCTGCCCGGGCACTGGGTTGCCGCACGCTGGATGGCAGCAACATGGCGGTGTTCCAGGCGGTGAAGGCGTTCGAGCTGTTCAGCGGGCGCCAGGCGGATGCGGCGCGGATGCAAGCGCATTTCGCCAGCTTCAGCTGAACAGGCCAGCTTCAAAGCGATGTACCAGGCATGTCCTGCAACAACACCCGCGGCGGAACTGGCGGGCCATGCTGCAGGTCATCCCTTACATGCGCACATCCATGAAGATCTACGTAGCCCTCGCCATCCTGGCCCTGATCGCCGCTGCAGGCCTGCTCGGCTCGCCGTGGATGAACCAGCGCTTCCACATGCCCGCCGAAAAAAACCAGGCCCAGCAACGCGAAACGGCCGGGTCCACAAGGGAGCCGGCCGTTTCGAGAAGCGAGTGACGCTTAGTGCTGCTTGCCAGAACGAATCTGGTGCACCACACCCATCGCCACCACGATCGCCGCAGCGATACCGGTAGAGATCACCAGGATCTGGTAGTCAGGCATGAAGGCCATGGTCACCAGGGCCGCCACGATGAACGCGATCACCAGGTAGGTCAGCCACGGGAACAGCCACATCTTCAGGCGCACTTCCTTGCCTTCGGCAATCAGCTTGCGGCGCATGCGCAGCTGCGAGAAGGCAATCACCAGGTACACCAGCAAAGCGATCATGCCAGTGGTGTTCATCAGGGTATCCAGCACGTCTTTCGGGCGCAGGGTTTCGCTGAAGTTGATCAGCGCACAGACCACGGCCACGGCGCACGAGCCGATGATCGCGTACACCGGTACACCAGTGCCGGCGCGGGTGATCTTGAAGAACGACGGCGCATCGCCACGCTGGGCCAGGGAGAACAGCATGCGCGAAGCGGTGTAGTGGCCCGAGATCAGGCAGCTGCTCACCGAGGTCAGCACCACGAAGTTCATCAGCAGCTCGGCATACGGCACGCCCAGCAGTTCCAGGGTACGGCGGTACGCACCATAGCCGGAAACGCCCAGGTGCGGGTCATTCCACGGTACCAGGCAGACGATCAGGAAGATCGAGCCGACGTAGAACAGGCACACACGCCATACCACCGAATTGGTGGCCTTGACGATCTGGGCCGCCGGGTCCTTGGCTTCGGAAGCGGCGATGGTGACGATTTCCGCACCGAGGAAGGCAAACATCACCCCGAGCAAGGCACCAATCACGGTGCTGATGCCGTTGGGCATGAAGCCTTCGGCAGTGAGGTGGGTGATGCCACGTACTTCGCCGAACTGCCAGACGTTGGTGACCGCAGCGGTACACACGATCAGGAAGCAGACGATCGCGATCACCTTGATCAAGGCGAACCAGAACTCGAACTCACCGTAGTGCTTGACGTT
Organism: Pseudomonas sp. CM25; assembly: GCF_013179705.1. Lineage (NCBI taxonomy): Bacteria > Pseudomonadati > Pseudomonadota > Gammaproteobacteria > Pseudomonadales > Pseudomonadaceae > Pseudomonas > Pseudomonas sp. CM25. The sequence goes on from NZ_JABMCW010000046.1 coordinate 6,202, forward strand.
GAAGAAGTTGACGGTGATCAGCAACAGGGTCGTGGCCAGCACGAACACGTTGACGCTGACGTCCGGGAAGAAGCCATGCAGGATCTTGCCCGCCACATAGGCTTCCCAGGCCATGAGGATGACCCAGTACCACCAGTACAGCCAGCCGATGGTGAAACCGGCCCAGCGGCCGATGGCGCGGTCGGCGTAGGTGGAGAACGAGCCTGTGTCCGGCGAGGAAGTCGCCATTTCGCCGAGCATGCGCATGATCAGCACCACCAGGATGCCGCCTGCCAGGTAGGCCAGGACAGCGGCTGGGCCGGCGCTGTGGATCACGCTGCCGGAACCGACGAACAAGGCGCCGCCAATAACCCCGGCGATCGACATCATCGTCAGGTGGCGCGACTTCAGCGAGGCACTGAGCTTGCTCTCGTGCCCGCTTTTCGCGGTGGTGGTTGTGGATGTTGCGTCCATCAGTTGTGTACCCCGTGCTTCTTTTTATCCAAGGAAAACTGTAAAACCCCGATGGCTGGCGGTTTCACCTGTACATCAGTGCTAATGCGGGCAGGATGGTGTGAACAAACACACGCAGGCCATCCGTGGCGGCCTGCTGACGCGCCCCGGTTGTTGCGCCCGGAGCTAACTGAACATGCTTTATGTGGCGATATCCGACACCTAATGTAAAAATGTCTGACGCAGAGAGCCATGCACAGTGGCATGAATCTCGCACTGCACTGTACAGGTCGCCCATGCAGTACACCCTGCAAACGCCTGGCGATACGCACCCTGAAGGCCACGAATGCTCGAATTACATCCAGACTCCTCGACCCCTTTGGTCAACCAGATCATCGACGGGCTGCGCGAGCTGATCGACAACCAGACCCTCAAGCCAGGCGCCAAGGTGCCGTCCATCCGCGCCTTTGCCGCGACCTATTCGGTGAGCACCTTTACCGTGGTCGAGGCCTACGACCGCCTGGTTGCCCAGGGTCTGCTGGTAAGCCGTGGCAATGCGGGGTTCTTCGTCAACCGCGCAGCGAGCGAAATGCTGGAGCAGCACAACGCTGAAGCCGACACCAGCCGACCCACGTTCAACTCCGAGTGGTACCTGCAACAGATCTTTGAAATCCGCCAGTTGCCGTTCAAACCAGGGTGCGGCTGGTTGCCCAACGACTGGATGTACGAAGACGGCTTGCGCCGCGGCCTGCGCCAGGTGGCCGGCAGCCCGCTGGAGCTGTCGGGCTACGGCGACCCCATGGGCCTGCAGGAGCTGCGCGCACTGACCGCGCAAAACCTGCAGCAGGATCTGTCGATCGTCGCCAACCCGGCGCAACTTATGCTCACCCACGGCGCCAGCCAGGCCCTGGACCTGGCTGCGCGCACGCTGGTACGCCCGGGTGATGTGGTGCTGGTGGACGACCCCGGCTACCCCAACCTGATGAGCATCCTGCGCACCCAGGGCGCGACCCTGGTCGGTGTGCCACGCACGCCGGCCGGCTACGACCTGAACCAGCTGGAGCAGTTGCTCACCCACCACCGCCCGACCGCGTTCTTCACCCAACCGCACCTGCACAGCCCGACCTGCTCGCGCACCCCGCTGCCGCAACTGCACCGGCTGCTGCAGCTGGCCAGCCAGCATGGCTTCCGCCTGGTGGAAAACAACCTGTACGCCGACATGATTGCCGAACCGCAGCCGTGCCTGGCCAGCCTCGACCACCTGCAGCAGGTGGTCTACGTGGGCAGCTACTCGAAAAGCATTTCGCCCAACGTGCGGGTCGGCTACATGCTCGCCAACCCGGAGCTGATGCAGAAACTGCTGCACCTGAAGATGCGCTCGGGCCTGACCACCTCGCAGGTGATGGAGCGCGTGGTGTATGCCGCAATCATCGACGGCCGCTGGCGCAAGCATCTCAAACGCCTGCGCCAGCGCTTGGCCGAGGCGCACCAGGAAGTCGGCCGGCATCTGCATCGATTGGGCTTCGAACTGTTCACCGAGTCGGATGAAGGCATGTACATCTGGACCCGCCACCCGGCCATCCTGGACAGCGCGGCGCTGCTGGATGATGCGCTGGAGAAAGGCATCATGCTTGGGCCTGGGCAGTTGTTCATGGTCGATGCCAAGGCCACCGGGTGGATGCGGTTCAATGTGGCGTTCAGCACCGATCCTGCGATGTGGGAGTTGCTGGAAAAGGTGTTTGTGAAGCATGTGCGCCGGGGTGGAATGTAGTTCGCCATTACCTTTTCAGCGCCGGTGAGATCGAGCGCCGCGCGGGCCCTCAATGGAGGGCACATCCATTCATGCTCGAACAGAAATACACGTTCAAAGATGCTTTATAGGGATTAGCCATGATCACGCCGGCAGCCGCATCGAGCTGCCGGCCCGCTGAACTTACTGCCAATCCACCTTGTCAGCAAAAAACGCCCGCGCATTCGCCTCCAGGCTCTCAAGGTGATACCCCCCCTCCTGTACAATCAGGCAAGGCAACCGCAACGCCCGAATCCGCTCACCCAATGCAGCAAACCCCTCAGTCGTCACCGCCACCTTGCTCTGCGGGTCCAGTTCGTAGATATCGAACCCCAACGACAACACCAGCACCTCGGCACCAAAATCCTTCACCGCAGCCAGCGCAACCTCCAACTGCGCCATGAAGTCCTGTTCGCCCGCCCCATGTGCCATGGGCAGGTTGAGGTTGTACCCCTCCCCCTCACCGCTGCCGCGCTCATCCTCAAACCCGGCCACACCTGGGTAAAAATTAGTCGGGTCGCCATGCACCGACACATACAGCACATCGCGGCGATCGTAGAAAATCTCCTGAATCCCTTGCCCGTGGTGCATGTCGGTATCGAGCACCGCCACGCGGCTGAAACGGCTGCGCAGGGCCTGGGCGGCCACGGCTGCGTTGTTGATGTAGCAGAAGCCACCTGCTGCATCGAACCGCGCATGGTGCCCCGGCGGTCGGCACAGGGCATAGGCAGCAGGTTCGCCCTCGACAATGGCCTTGGCGCCAGCCACTGCGCTCTGCGCCGACCAGTAGGCCGAGCGCCAGGTATGTTCACCGACGGGGCAACTGCCATCGGCCAGGTAGCGCCCGGCCTGGGCAAGAATGCCACGCAGGGCGTTGGGCTCGCGCACGAAAATGTTGGACATGACCTCGTCGCCCCAGTCCTCCGGTATTTCCTTCCAGCGCGCATGAGCTTCTTCGAGGAAAGCGAGATAGGCCTCGCCATGCACCGCCTTGAGCGGATCAAGGCCGGCATCCTCGGGCCGGCAAATATCGAAGCCCAGATCCTTGGCCGCCTGCAGCAGGCGCTGGGCGCGCTCGGGGACTTCCTGCGGGGTGCGCATGGCGCCGCGCGAATAGTAGCTGCGCGGGTGGTGCAGCAGCTGTTCGGGGTGGAAATAGCAACGCATCAGGCTTCTCCTTGATCGACACGGCCAGCGCGGGCCAGCACGGCATTGAGCAGTACATCGGCACCCTTGCGGGCGTCCTCAGGTAATACATCCTCCGCTTCGTTGTGACTCAAACCGCCGACGCAGGGGATGAACACCATCGCGGTCGGGCAGTAGCGGGCCAGCAGGATGGCGTCGTGGCCGGCGCCGCTGACGATCGACTGCTGGGGGTAGCCAAGGCCGTCCACCGCCCGCTGCACGGCGGCCACGCAATCGCCGTCGAACGGGGTGGCCGGGCTGACCCAATGGCGCTCGATGCGCACCTGCAGGCCGCGCTGGCTGGCGATGGCTTGCAGCTTCAGGGCCAGGTCGCGCTCCATCGCCTCAATGGCTTCATCACGGTGGTGGCGCAGGTCGACGGTGAACTGCAGCAAGCCGGGGATGGTATTGCGCGACGACTTGGCGATAGACAGTTCCCCCACGGTGGTGAGGCCTTCCGGGGCAAAGTCGGCTGCCAGTTGCTCAACCGTCTGGATCATGCGCGCTGCGCCATACAAAGCATCCTTGCGCAGTGGCATCGGCGTGGTACCAGCGTGCGCCGCCATGCCTTCGACGGTCACGTCCAGCCAGCGGATCGCCTGGCCGCCGCTGACCACGCCGATGGCCTTGGCATTGTCCTCAAGGATCGGGCCTTGCTCGATGTGCGCTTCAAAATAGGCATCCACCCGGCCACCCAAAGGACGCTGGCCGGCGTAACCGGTGCGTTGCAGCTCGTCGGCGACGCTGATGCCATCGGCGTCGCGGATGGCCAGCGCTTCGTCCAGCGCCAGGCTCCCGGTGAACACCGCCGAGCCGAACATGGCCGGGGTGAAGCGGGCGCCCTCTTCATTGGTCCACACGGCGATTTCCAGCGGCTTGCGGGTATGGATGCCCAGGTCATTGAGGCGGCGTACCACCTCCAGTCCTGCCAGTACACCATAGACGCCGTCGAAACGGCCGCCTTCGGGTTGGGTGTCGAGGTGGCTGCCGATCATTACCGGCGCCGCCTGTGGGTCACTGCCAGCGCGGCGAGCGAACAGGTTGCCGATCGCATCCACGCTCAGCGTGAGGCCGGCTTCGCGGCACCAGTGACAGAACAGTTCACGGCCGGCCTTGTCCTCGTCGCTGAGGGCCAGTCGGCAACTGCCACCACGGGCGGTAGCGCCGATTTCGGCCATGGCCATCAGGCTCGCCCACAGGCGTTCGCCATTGCTTTTCAACATGTGCGGGTACTCCAGAATAAAGCGCTTCAATCAAGCGAGTTCCAGGCGCTGGCTGCGGGCGTACTGGCGCGACAGGGCAAGCACGCATACCAGCGAAATGGTGGCGATCAAGGTGTAGAAGGCAGCCATGGGCCACCACTGGCCGCTGAAGGTGTGGGCCAGCCAGGTGCCGATCAGCGGGGTCAGGCCACCGGCGATGGCACCGCAGATCTGATACGCCAGGGAAATAGCGGTGTAGCGCACGCGGGTTTCGAACATGCCGCTGACATAGCCGGCAATCACCGCGTAGAACGAAGCCATGCACGCTGCGGCAAGGGCGATGCCGAGCACGATCAGCGGGCCTTGGCCAGAGCTGACCAGCACGAACATCGGGTATGGCGAGGCCATCGCCAGCAGCGCGACCAGGGCCAAAAAGCGCGTGGCCCCGATCTTTTCCGACAACCAGGCGGCCAGCGGCTGTACGCAGAACTGAATGACCGCCACGAAGAACAGGCATTCCAGGATCAGCGAGCGCTCCAGGTGCAGTTGCTGGGTGGTGTAGCTGATCATGAAGGTGTTGGTGAAGTAGACCCCGGCAATGCCCAGGGTGTTGGCACCGATGCACAGCAGCAGCGGGCGCCAGGCCGTGCGCAGCACTTCGAAGACCGGCGCCTGCTCCTTGCGTTGGGCCTTTTCCGCCTGCTGGCGGCTGGCGATGAACTCGGGGGACTCATTCACCCCCAGGCGGATCGCCAGGCCCACCAGCAGCAACAGCGCGCTCGCCAGGAACGGCACTCGCCAGCCCCAGCTCATCAAGTCTGCCTCCGGCAGGCGGGTCACCGCGCCAAAGGCCAGCAGCGACAGGATCAAGCCAGCCGGGCTGCCCAGCTGGGCGAACGAGGCGAAGAAATTGCGCCGCCCCTTGGGCGCATGCTCGCCGGCCATCAGCACCGCCCCACCCCACTCGCCCCCCACGGCGATGCCCTGGACGATGCGCAGAATGATCAGCAGCACCGGGGCCATGGCGCCGATCTGCGCGTAGGTCGGCAGCAGGCCGATGCACACGGTGACGATGCCCATCATCAGTAGCGTGATGACCAGCGACTTCTTGCGCCCGATCCGGTCGCCCACATGGCCGAAGATAATCCCACCCAATGGCCGGGCGAAAAAGCCCACGGCAAAGGTGCCGAAGGCGGCCATGGTGCTGAACAGGCTGTCGTCGGAAGGGAAGAACAGTGCGCCGAACACCAGTGCGGCAGCGGTGGCATAGATGTAGAAGTCATACCATTCGATCATGGTGCCGATGAACGCGGCGGCGGCGGCACGGCGCGGCTGGGGGGACGTGGTGGGCTGCATGAGGGCTCCTTTGCTTGTTGTTCTGGCAGGAGTTGTCGGGATCACGGTGTCGCTCTGCTGGCGCTTGCACTGCGATTTATCGGCCCAGGGCTATGATTAGTCAATTTTCTATTTATTATTTGCACTATTAGCCATGCTTATCATAGAGCCCTGCCATGCCTGACCGCCTGCTCAACGACCGCCTCGACTGGAACCTGCTGCGCACCTTCCGGGTGATCGGCCAGGAGCTGTCCATCAGCCGCGCCGCCGCCCGCCTGCACCTCACCCAGCCAGCGGTGAGCCAGGCGCTCAAGCGCCTGGAAGAACAGCTCGGGCGCCAGCTGATCGCCCGCCGTGGGCCGCGCTTCGTCCTGACGGAAATGGGCGAGCAACTGTTCCTGCTGGCGGGCGAGGTGTATGGGCAGATGTCGCAGATCGGCGGGTTGCTGGAAGAACCAGCGGACGAACTGGTAGGCAAGGTACGCCTGCTGATGATCAGCCGCATCGTCGACGAACGCTTCGACGACTTTCTCGCCGGGTTCCATCGCCAGCACCCGCGGGTGGAGTTGGAGATTGACGTGATGCGCAGCTCAGACATCGTCGCCGCCCTGCAGGAGAAGACCGCCACGGCGGGCCTGAGCCTCAGCCGGCGTACGCAGCCAAGGCTGGAACAACGGCTGTTCCTGCGCCAGCGTTATGCGTTTTTCTGTGGCAAGCACCATGCCTTGTTCGGCCAGGCAGAAGGCGATCTGCAGCGGGAGAACTTCGTCAGTTTCACCAGTGACCAGATTGGCGGCATGTTGTCGCCGCTGACCATATTCCGGGACCAGCAGGGGTTTGCCGGGCGGATCGTGGCGTCATCGCCGAGCCTTGAGGAAGTGCGTCGGCTGGTGATTGCCGGATTTGGCATCGGCTGCCTGCCCGAACATGTGGTGGCCCCGGATGTCGAGGCAGGCTTGCTGTGGAAGCTGCCGCCGCAGGAGGGGATTGCCGATGTGGACATTCATCTGTTGTGGAACAGGGACCAGCGGTTCAGCCGCGCAGAGGAGGTGTTCATCGAGGCGCTGCGACAGTTGCATGACGGTTCAGGCCCGGAAAACAGGTGACAAAGCTGACTTAAGCGCCACTACATCGCCACCAAGCATTTCTGCCAGTAGCCCCACGACCTGATGCGGCTCACCATCGCCTCAGGTACTCAAGAGGCTGCTGCGAATGGACTGGCTGATCTTGTTTCATCTGGCAAGCTACGGCGCCGCGCTGGTCATCATCGCCGCCTTTGCACTTATCTACGCGGCTCGCTCGCAGTTCATGCCCTACCACGCTGCAGTGATCGAACGCCCTTGGCATACCCTCGACGCCCCGCTGCAATTTCTGCTGCTAGCCCTGATACGCCTGCTCGGCTGGGGATGGCTGGCGATCGCCTGCGCCGGGTTGGTGATGCTCTACCAGCTGTTCGTGCTGCGTGTCCCCTTACCGCTGCTGGTGCTGCTACAAGCCTATTGCCTGCTGGCGATCACCCCGATCATCGCGGTGACCAGCCAGGTAAAACGTCGTACCAATGGATCACCCCCAGTCATGGTCGGTTGGGTCACCATGATGCTGTGCTGGTTGGGCTTTTTGTTCGGGCTGCTGGCCCGGGCTTGTGCATAGGCGGAGCGCCTCATGAAAAACAACTTGTTCTGGAAAACCATGGAAGGGCTGCGCCCGCTGCCCAATGTCGCCCAGTTGCTTGGTTGGAAGCTAGTGAATCACGAGCAGCGCACTCGCGAGATTTTCGTAGAGTTTGACGCCTCAAGCGCGTTGACGAACCCGGTCGGCAAAATCCAGGGCGGCATGCTGACCGCCATGCTTGACGATTGCATGGGTCCCGCTATCTACGCCTTGCTCGAACAGCACGAAATCGCCCTGACGACAAAAATGGCGACGTGCTTCCTTCGACCCGCCTCGCCTGGCCGAATTACGGGTATTGGCAAGCTGCAGAGACGGTGCGGTGACACTTGCTACACGAGAGGCGAACTCAAAGACAGCATGGGCCGAACCCTGGCAACCGCGACCGCTCGTTACAAGATCATTGACCTGGCGCCACGCAACTCCGTTGAAGCTTGACGCCACAACTTGGATCCCTTCCCCTGAAAGGTTATGCTCGCACAATAGCCAAAAGCCATCAGTGGCAAGCTTGGCGCCTGCACTCAAGGACGAGCCCTCTTGCCCAGCCACCCGACCCGCCACACGATCGCCCGCCAGTGGCAGTTGCTCAAATTGTTGCCCGGCCGCCACCCGGGCATGAGTTCCACGCAGCTGCAGGCTGCACTGACAACCGTGGGCCACACCACCAGCAAACGCACCGTCGAGCGCGACCTGGTCGAGCTCGCGGCGCTGTTCCCGCTGCAATGCAACAGCAAGGGCATGCCCTACGGCTGGCATTGGCAGCCAGGCCTGAGCCTGGGCGAAGCGCGGCAGCTGCAACCCGATGTACTTGCGCCCCCAGTGCAGGTTCAGCTGCACGCCTGGGTCGACGACGGGCTGGCGCGGCGCCTGCAAGCGCAGCCACTGTCTGCAGACATGCAACTGAGCGCGCAAGCGGGCGGTGGCGCCACGCTGGTCGCCACTGTCAATGACAACCGGGCGCTGATGGGCTGGCTGCTGTCCCAGGCCGGCTCGATCCGGGTGCAGGCCCCGCAGGCGCTGCGCACGGCCATGCTGGAGCAGTTGCGCCACAGCCTGGCACTGCATGATGGGGGCGGTTGACCCCTCACAAAGTGATTGCCCTCGGGTGGCACCTTGCGCTGCGAAGAGGCCGGTACAGACAAAACAGTTGTAGCGCTGCTACTGGCCTCTCGCAGCAACAGGCTGCGCCTACAGGCGGCGCGCCTGGTGCGGGGTACGGCGCGCCACACAGGCGTAGGCCAAGCCGAGCAGGCCCAGCGTCAACATGCCCAGCAGTATCAGCAGCTCACGGCTGTAACGGGCGACCATGGCGGGGAGCCCGGTGAACTCGCGGTACACCTGCACATCCGCAACACCATCGGCGTGGCTGATGCTGACCCCGCCCTGGCGGATCTGCGAGTAGTCTGCGTCGAAGTACACCCAAACCTTGCACGCCCCGCCAGGTTCGATGCCGGGGATGTCCACCTGCGCAGTGGCGGCCTCGACAATGGTGTCGTTGCCAGCGGCATCACGCACCTGCACCAGGCCCTTGGCCGGCAGGCGGATCCTGACCTCGCGTACCGGCGCGTCGCCACTGTTGCGCAGTTCGATCAGCAACCCGGTGCGGTGGTCGACCAGGCCGGCCTCGAAAGGCTTGGCAAACAGCTGGGCATAGGGTGCCTGGGCCATTTCAACCAGCCGCTCGACCTGGTCGTGGCTCAGCTCGCCTTGGCCAATGTTGTTGATACGGCCCTGCAACTGCTCGTACTTGAGCTGCTCGCTGGCCTTGCTGATCCGCTCGCTGAACTGGCTGGGGTAGGTGAGGTAGGCATAGGTCAGTGACGCCTCCAGGCGCGGGTTGCCCCTGAAAATCGCGTAGGCGGCCAACAGCACTACCAGGCCAATCAGCGCGGCTACGAGGAGTTTCCCCACCTTGTCCCAGCTCAATGCAAACATCCTTCTGTGGTGATACAGACAATTCAACCGGCCCAAGGGTGCCAAGTTAGCGGCCCCCAGGCAAGCCTACGCGGAGAGTAGGACGCTGCCTGCCCCACTACAATGACCAATGGGGTGAAAAGGCCTACTTTCGGAAATGGACCACAAGAAGACTGTAAAGGGGCTGGTGACCACCGATCTGCCGCTTGACCGCCTCCCGACAGTGGCGGACGATCAACCTCCCCCACCCAAGGACGAACACCATGCTACGCATACTGGGCAGAGCCTCTTCCATCAATGTGCGAAAAGTCCTGTGGGCCTGCGCCGAATTCGAGGTTGCGTTCGAGCGCGAAGATTGGGGCATAGGCTTCAAGAGCCCGGACAGCGTCGAGTTCCTTGCCCTGAACCCCAACGCCATGATCCCGGTGATCCAGGACGGCGACTTCACCTTGTGGGAATCCAACAGCATCATCCGCTACCTGGCCAATCGCTACGGCGCCACCGCGTTCTACCCCGTCGAGGCGCAGGCGCGGGCCAAGGTCGACCAGTGGATCGACTGGCAGGCCTCGGACCTGAACCGTTCCTGGAGCTACGCGTTCATGTCGCTGGTCAGGCATTCGCCCGCCCACCAGGACCCGCAGGCACTCGCCGCCGGCTGCGCCGACTGGTCGCGCTACATGCACATTCTCGACCGCCAGCTGGCCAGTACCGGCGCCTATGTGGCGGGCAACGAGTTCACCCTGGCCGATATCCCTATCGGCCTAGCGGTCAACCGCTGGTTCGAAACGCCCTTTGAGCACCCCCAGTTGCCGGCGGTGCGCGACTATTACGAGCGCCTGAGCGAACGTCCGGCCTACCACCTGCATGGCCGCAACGGTACACCTTGACCAGGGAGGGTTGACAGGTGCTTGCCACAACATATGCAGCGCCTGTCAGCCCTGCCGCGATTGCCTATGCACTCACCCGCGAACACCGGCCAACCCGCTACCAGCCACCCCCCGCCCACGCCAGGCAAACACCAGCACCATCAGCAAACCCAGCGCCGCCATCGCCGCCCCCGCCAGGGAGATCGCCGGGTAGCCCAATCCCGCATTGATTACTGCCCCACCCAGCGCCGCGCCAATTGCATTGCCCAGGTTGAACGCACCAATGTTCACTGCCGAGGCCAGGTTGGGCGCATCCTTGGCCGCCTCCATCACACGCATCTGCAGCGGTGGCACCAGGGCAAAGCTGGCAGCGCCCCAGACCAGTACCGCCAGCGCCGTGGGCAGCGCCCAGTCCATCACCAGCGGAAACACCAGCAACACGGCAATCAGCACGGCCAGCGACAGCATCAGCGTGCGGTCGACAGAACGGTCGGCCGCTTTGCCACCCCACATGTTGCCCAAGGTCAGGCCAATACCGAACAACACCAGCATTACCGTGATGAAGGTGGTGGAGGCAGCTGCCTCGCTGTGCAGGATCGGCGCGATGTAGGTGAACACCGTGAACATCGCACTCGAGCCCACCACCGTCAGCGACAGTGCTGCCAGCACTGGCCCGCGCAGCAACACGCGGATTTCCGCCATGGCCCCGTCACCCTTGGGCAACGCCACATCGGGCAGCGCGTACCACAGCGTGGTCATCGCCACCAGGCCCAGCCCGGCGATACCCCAGAACGCTGTGCGCCAGCCGAGCATTTCACCAAACCAGGTCGCCAGCGGCACGCCACCAATGGTGGCCAGGGTCAGCCCCATGAACATCGCCGCAACGGCCCCGGCACGCTTCTGCGGCGCAACCACACTGGCCGCGACAATCGAACCGATGCCAAAGAACGCACCGTGGTTGAGTGAGGTGACCACCCGGGCGACCAGCAAGCTGGTGTAGTCGCTGGCCAGCGCCGACATCAGGTTGCCCAGGGTGAAAATGGCCATCAGCCCGATCAGCAGGTAACGCCGCGGGATCTTCACCGTGGCCAAGGTCATCAACGGTGCACCAATCAGCACACCAAGCGCATAGGCACTGACCAGCAGGCCGGCGGCGGGGATGGAGACGCCAAGGTCGGTGGCGATATTGGGCAACATGCCCATGGGGGCGAACTCGGTGACACCAATGCCGAAGGCACCGATGGCGAGCGCGACCAAGGGGGGATTGATACGCATGGCAAAGCTCCTTATCTATGCCGCGAATGCTACGATCCACGGCTAAAGTGCACTAGACCGTGTTGCTGCGAATCACCTTTGCTTGCGAGGCACAAATGGACTTCAGCGGAAGATCCGGAGAAATGGAGATTTTTGCCAGGGTGGCGCAAGAAGGCAGCCTGTCTGCCGCCGCCCGGGCCCTTGGCCTGACGCCGTCGGCAGTCAGCCGCATCATCGCCCGCACCGAACAGCGGCTGGGCACCCGCCTGCTGCTGCGAACAACCCGCGCACTCACCCTCACCCCCGAAGGCGAGGCCTACCTGCGCGGGGCACGGCGGGTGTTGGCCGACCTGCTCGAAGTGGAACAGGCCATCACCGACCAGGGCGTGCCACGCGGGCGCCTGCGGGTCAGCGCGGCGCTGGGCCATGCACGGCTGACCGTGGTGCCATTGCTGGCGGCGTTCAGCGCGCGTTACCCGCAAGTGCTGGTCGACCTGACCCTGAGCGACGAAGTGGCAGACATTCTCGGCGGCCAGGCCGACGTGGCGCTGCGTTTCGGCCACCTGCCGGACAGCTCGTTGACCGCGCGAGCCTTTGGCGAGACCGGCCAGGCGATCGTCGCCTCGCCCGAGTACCTGCAGCGCTGTGGTACCCCCGTAGTGCCCGAAGACCTGGCCCGGCACAACTGCCTGCGCTTCAACTTCCGCCGCGCCGAACCCGACTGGCCGTTCCGCCGCGATGGCCACGTGTTCTCGTTGAAGGTGACGGGCAATATCCAATGCAGCAGCGGCGAAGCCCTGGCGCAGCTGGCCAGGCTTGGCGCCGGCATAGCACGCATCGGCACCTTCACCGTGGCCGATGACCTGGCCAGCGGGCGGCTGGTACCGTTGCTGGAAGCGTACAACCCTGGCGACCGCGAGCCGATCCATGCGGTGTTCGTCGGCGGCCCGGCGATGCCGGCGCGCGTACGGGTGTTCGTGGATTTTCTGCTGCAGCATCATCAACAGGGCTCGACATTCACCGAGCATGACAAATGAAAAAGCAGGTAGCGGGTCAATTGGAGTAACTAGCCCAACATGAGCGACACTGATACTCACGTGCCAACAGATAGCGCACCACGCCCGGCTTGAACGACGCGTACACTTGCCTTCAGCGCAGCTTCAGGAGTTTCCGCATGCCCTACCCCATCGAACAGAAACTGGTCATCGGCGTGGCTTCGAGTGCGCTGTTCGACCTCACCGTTTCCGACGATATCTACACGACCGAAGGCGTCGAGGCTTATCGGAAGCATCAGGAGCAGAACCTTGACGAGCCGTTCCCCAAAGGCGTGGCGTTCCCGTTCATTCGCCGCTTTCTGAGCATCAACAAGGCCTTCCCCGAGCAGTTGCCGGTGGAAGTGGTGCTGCTGTCGCGCAACTCGCCGGAAACCGGTTTGCGGGTGTTCCGCTCCATCAATCACTACCAGCTGGATATCACCCGCGCAGCGTTCATGTCGGGCCGCTCGCCCTACGAATACATTCCGGCGTTCAATGCCTCGCTGTTTCTCAGCGCCAACGAAGAGGATGTGCAGAAAGCCATCGACGCCAACTACCCGGCAGGAAGGGTGTTGCCAACCCACATCTACGATGACGAGATCGACACCGAATTGCGGGTGGCCTTCGACTTCGATGGCGTGATTGCCGACGACGAGGCCGAGAGCGTGTTCAAACGCAACGACAACCTGGATGATTTTCAGGAACACGAACGCGTCCACAAGGGCATCCCGCATACGCCAGGGCCGTTGGCGGACCTGTACCGCAAGCTTTCGCTGATACGCATGCTCGAAGACCGCAAGCTGGCCGAAGACCCGGCGTACAAGCGGATTCTGCGGATTGCCATCGTGACGGCGCGCAACGCCCCTTCGCATGAGCGCGTGGTGACCACGCTGAAGGATTGGGGCGTGTCGCCAGATGAGTGCTTCTTCCTGGGTGGGATGGAAAAGCCCAGGGTGCTGTCGATCCTCAAGCCCCATGTGTTTTTCGACGATCAGCGCAGCCACCTGCAGTCACCGGCAGGGGACCTGCCGATGGTGCATGTACCGTTTGGGGTGGCGAACAGGCGGCACTCACCGCAAGCGCCTTGCCCCGAACACGATCAACCGCCGGTCGCACCTCACCTGCTAAAGAATGCACCCTGTCTGTAGGAGGTTGCCCAGCCTGGTGGGCCGCGCTGTCGCGCAGAGAACTGATGCCGGGCGCTCCGCGTACCCTGTGGGAGCGGGTTCAACCTCGAACACCGCCAAAGCCCAGTCTTAGCGGGCAATACTTTCGGTCGGCGCTGGCCCGACAGAGCGCTTGCGCTGCCCCAGCAAAGCCCGCGCTGCCACGGCCGCCACCACCAGGCCAGGTGACGCCGCCAGCAGCAAACCACCCACCCCGGCCCCCGCCGCCAGAATCTGCCCAGCCGCCAACGGCCCGGCCATGGAACCTAGCCGCCCTACCGCCACCGATGCGCCGACACCCGTGGCACGCACCTGGGTCGGGTACAAGGTAGGCGCCAGCGCATACAGCACCAGTTGCCCGCCGATGGCGCAATAGCCCGCAGTAAACCCGGCGAGCAGCATCAAGCCGAAACCGGTCGACAACCCCAGCCCCGCCAGCGACGCCAGCATCCCGGCATAGGCGATGAACACCGCCCGGCCGGCGTAGCCACGGTCCATCATGCGCCCGGTCAGGAACGAGCCGGCAGCGCCACCGAGGTTGAAGAGGATCTGCACCGCTCCCGCCTGCGGCCTGCTGTAGCCCTGCCCGATCAACAACGACGGCAACCAGTTCAGCAGCATGTACAGCACGGTGAGCGTGAAGAAACACGCCACCCACAGCAACAGGGTGCGGCTGACCTGCCCTGGCCCGAACAGCTGCGCCAGCATGCCATCAGCGCCAGCACTGGCAGCGGGCCGGGCGCGGAATGCCTGGGACTCCTTCAACCACAGCATCAGCACGAAGGCGATCGCAATCGGCGCGATACCCCCGACGTAGAACACCGTCCGCCAACCTTCGCCCAGCCCGGCCATGCCGATGACCGAAGCAATGGCCCCGCCCAGAGGCACACCACAATAGGTCAGGCTCACCGCGGTGCTGCGAAGACGGTCCGGCGCGGCTTCACTGGCCAGGGCGATCAGGATCGGCAAAGCCGCACCCAGGCCCAGCCCGGTCATCAGGCGCGCGATCAGCAACGTGTTGTAGCTTTCGGCATGGGCAGTGCCCAGGGAAAAACCACCGAACAACAGCACCGCCACGATCAGGATGACCTTGCGGCCCAGCCGATCGGCCAGCCAGCCACCGATGAACGCGCCCGGCAGCAGCCCGAGCAACCCGGCACTGAACACCCAGCCGAGCATGCCAGGCGTGAGCGCGAACTCCTTGGCCATGTGCGGTGCAGCAACACCGGTGGCCTGTAGGTCCAGGCCCTCCAGCAGCGCCACCAGAAAACACAGGCCGATGGTGAGCACCGGCTTGCTTGAAGATGAGGAAGAGTGACTCATGTGTGGCCCCTTTTGTTGTTATGGATCGGGAAATTCAAAGCCTGAAAGTGGCGCGCAAGGAGACGAATGAAGCATCCTCGCCGCCGGCCTCCTTGATGGCAGCGCCCACGTCGTAGTACTTGAGGTCGAGGTCCAGCGTCAGGTTGGGCGTGGCCAGCCAGCGGCTGTTGGCACGATAGATGGTGCCCACATGGCGGCCGGTGCCGCGGGTGTTGGCCAGCATGCTCATGCCGGGCATGTACACGCCGTCTTCTTCGCGCTGCTTCCAGACCTCGAGCACGCCCTGCTCGAAGCGAACCGTAGGCCAGGGCGAGAAGCCGAAGGTAGGCCCGACCACGATGACGTTGCTCAAGGTAGTCAGGCTGGCTTCGCCGTAGACCCCGTTACGTGGAAACAGCGGGTCGAAGGTACCGACCTTGCCGTCGCCTGGGTCGCTGTCGCCGCTGGCAGCATCGATGCGCATGCCCAGGCGGGGCTGCCAAGGGTGGGCGAAGGTGTAGCCGCTGTCGCTCGACACCGCCCAGGCGCGGATCGACGCACCGCCCAGGTGGCCCCCCTGCCCGGCCAGGTTCCAGCTCCAGTCCAGGGCCTGGTAGCGGCCGAACAGGCGCGTGCCGTAGGTGTAGCGCTGCTCGTCGCCAGCCTCGCCGGCCAGGCTGCGCTGGTCGGTTTCCAGGCCGAAGGCGAACAGGTCCAAGTTCCAGATGGCCGTCAACGGCAAGGTGCCGTACAGGCCATAGAACTTCACGGCGTTATTGCTGCCGTCATCCCAGCTGTCCTCACCGGTTTTCAGCGGCCTCACGGCAAAGGCATCGAGCTTGCGCCCGTCCTTGAGGTTGAGGCTGGCACGCACGCCATCGAAGCTGAGGCGGATGTTCGGCACGTCGCGGTAGGTAACGAACACCTGGTCGCCGAAGGCCATCTCCTGGCGGCCCACACGTGTGGTGTAGCGGCCATCGGCGAAGTCATGGTTGAAGTCGACGAACGCCTGGCGCAGTTCATTGCGCCCTTCATCGTTGGGTGAGTACAGGTCCTTGCCGAAGGCGCGGGTGTTTTCCACCTGCACGAAGGTGCGCAAAGCATCATCGAACAAGTGCAGGTCAGCGTGTGCCTGCAGCCGTTGCAGCAGATAGGAGTCGTCCTTCAGCCCGCGCAGGCCGAAGAACGGCCGGTTCATTGCATCGGCGCGATAACGCGCCTCGGCACCCAGCTGCAGCCAGGTCGACTCGGACAAACGGTGGTAGCGCAACCCATCGAACGGGTCGTCGACCTTGGCGGGGTCATCCAGAAAGCGATAGTCCTCGATCCAGCGCGGTGCCCCCGGCCGGCCAGGCCGGCTGTCTTCAAGCGGGCTGGCCGCGTACGCACACTGGCACAGCGATAGCAGTACAACGGGCATCAACGCCCGGTTCAACGGCCTCGTCATCAGAATTTCCCTTTACTTGTTTTTATAAAATTGGATAACTCTGTTAACGATTATTTTTGTTAATCATATTGCCGTCAATAGTCAACTGATGCCCGCAAGGGGCAAGCGCCATTAAACGTTCGCTGATCGAACGCTAATGAGCCAAACGGCTGCGAATCAGCCTGATTCACCGCTAGTATCTATCCTGCGCAGCGTCTGTTATGAACCTGCGCGACACGACTCACCTATTAAAACAACAAGAGCACCTTCATGAACTGCCTCAAACCCCTAGCCGCTCTCGGCTTGCTCATGCTAGGCGCCAGCCAGGCCATGGCTGCGCCAACCGTTAAACAACCGAACATTTTGCTTGTAGTCGCCGACGACCTGGGCTTTTCCGACCTGTCGGCGCTGGGCAGCGAAATCCGCACCCCGAACCTGGACAAGCTGCTGGCCGACGGCCGCCTGATGCTGGACTTCCACGCGGCGCCCAGCTGCTCCCCCACCCGGGCGATGCTGATGTCGGGCAATGACCCGCATATCTCCGGGCTGGGCATGATGGCCGAAGCACGCAAGCGCCTGCCCGCAGGTTCGGAGGTGCGCGCCGGCTATGAAGGCGTGCTCGGTGGCAATGTCGCCACCTTGGCCGAACTGCTGCACGACGCCGGCTACCGCACCTACATTTCCGGAAAATGGCACTTGGGCATGCAGCCCGCGCAACAACCGCAGAACCGCGGGTTCGACCAGGCCTACGTGCTGCTGGAAGGCGGCGCCGCGCACTTCAAGCAGGCCAACATGGACCTGCAATCGAACTACAGCGCAACGTTCCAGCACAACGGCAAGCCTGTCGAGCTACCCGACGACTTCTACTCCACCACCTGGTTCACCGACCGGCTTATCAGCGCCATCGACGAGGGCAAGGCCAGCGGCAAACCGTTCTTCGCCTTCGCCGCCTACACCGCGCCGCACTGGCCCCTGCAGGCACCAGACGCCTACCTTGCGCAATACCGCGGCCGCTACGACCAAGGCTACGAGGCCATTGCCCGTGAACGCCTGGAACGACAGCGCAAGGCCGGCCTGGTACCGGCAGACTACCCCCTGCAGCCGCAACTGGAGGGTGTGCCGGCCTGGGCCTCGCTGAGTGAACAGCAGAAGCAGCAGTCGGCCCGCACCATGGAGGTTTATGCGGCCATGGTAACGGCGCTGGATGCCGAAGTCGGGCGCCTGGTCGATCACCTGCGCAAAAGCGGTGAGCTGGACAACACCCTGATCCTGTTCATGTCCGACAATGGGCCGGAGAACGCGACCCGGGTCGACCCGAACTGGATCAAACAGCACTTCGACAACAGCCTGGACAACTACGGTCGCCGCGATTCGTTCTTGATGATCGGCTCGGCCTGGGCCCAGGTCAGCGCCCTGCCCAGCCGCCGCTACAAGATGACCACTTACCAGGGCGGCATCCGCGTGCCTGCGTTCGTGTATTACCCGGCAACCATCAAACCCGGGCGCAGCGAACAGCTGGCCAGTGTCCGGGATATCATGCCGACCTTGCTACAACTGGCCGGTGCGCCGATGCCAGGCATCAAGTACCGCGACCGCGATATCGTGCCGCCACAGGGCACCTCTGCGCTGAACTACCTGCAAGGCAACGACACGCGCATCCACGCCGAGGACGAAGCCCTGGGCTGGGAAATCAACGGCAGCGCCTCGCTGCGCAAGGGCCCGATGAAGCTATTGTGGGACGCCACCGACGGCCAGCCGGCCTGGCACCTGTATGACCTGCACAACGACCCCGGCGAACACCACGACATCGCCGCCGCACACCCTGAGCAGGTAACGCAGATGCTGCGGGACTGGAAGGCCTATGCCCAGCGCAGCAACATCGTCATCGACGCCGATGGCCGCCCTGCCAGCCCTGCCATACAGGCCCGCCAGGCCGTGGCCGGCAAGCAATGATCGCCCGGGTAGCCGGCTGCGCCCTGGTCGCCGCCGGCCTGCTCGTCGCCGGTTACAGTGCCTGGCCCGAGGCCCCGGCACCGGTGTTGCTGTGCGACGGCTACAGCGGCTTGCCAGCCGCACGGCAAGGTGCCTGGCGTGACGGCATGGTGCGCCTGCCGGGCGGCGGGTTCAGCTTTGGCTCGGACCGCTACTACGACGAGGAAGGCCCGGCCCATGCGGCGAAGGTGTCGGCTTTCTGGATCGATGTGCACCCGGTCACCAACGCGCAGTTCGCCCGCTTCGTGGCCGCC
>NZ_JABMCW010000460.1:0-3531 GCF_013179705.1 Pseudomonas sp. CM25
TGAGCAACAACCGTATCGTCGAGGTGACCGAAGCGCAGGCCAGGCGGATACGCGCCAACCCTGCCTCGGTACGCTTGCAAGGCAACCCGCTGTCACCGGTTGCGCTTGAGCGATTGGCTGTCGAAGCCTTGCCACCTGCCGAGCCCCGGGCGATGGCGGGTGACCCCTGGTTCGAAGATATCGCTGAACAGTTCGTCGCAGATTGCAGGACCGAGTGGCAGGTGCTTCAGCTGGAGGGCGGCGGCAGCGGTTTCTTTGCCTTCCTCGAGGAGCTGCGCGGGTCAGACACATACGCCCGCAACCCGCGGGATATCAGGCGCCAGGTCAACGAGTTGCTCTGGGGCATGTATCGCCATGAGACTGTTCGGCAGACGTTGTTCGAGCTGGCGACCATGCCGCGCCGCATCACCAGCCTCGATGAAATGATCGTCGGCATGAAGCTGGCTTTGCGAACAGCGGGGCTGCGTGGAAGGCCCCTGGAGCGTGAACTACGTGACCTTGGGCGTGAGCTGTTCAGGCTCGAACAGGTCGATCGATATGCTGCCGCTCACATCGAGCGCCTGCGCCAGCGGGCTGAGCAATTCGATGAAAACGAGGTGTACCTGGCCTTCAGGACCGCGCTTGCCGAACCGTTAGGGCTGTTCGGCCAGCCCGAATACATGAACCTGGAGCATGTCCAGAGCGTGACGTCGGCCGAACTGATCGAGGCCGAAGCTGCAGTCTACGAGGCGGAGACGGCCGAAGTACTCGGCGGGTTTCTGGCCCGGCAACAGTTCTGGCAGGACCACGTGCGAAGCGCGTATGCCGATCGGTTTGCGGGTATGAGCCAGCTCGATCCAGCTCGGCGCAGCGCTGAGGAGCAGGCGTTGACGCTGAGCCTGGCCCGCGGCAACTACTGGACCTGGTATCGACTGCAACCCCCTTATGGCCCTGGGATCCGTGCTTTCGCTCATCTGTCGCGGGCGCTGGAGCAGAGCCTTGAAGCGTGGCACGGGCAGCCTGGGGACCCTGAGTATGCAGGGCGAAAACATCTCGCTGACCTGCTCCGCCAGTTATGGCAGTCGCATTATCACGATAATGCCGCGCCACTTGATACCAGTATCGAAGGGGTACTGCTAAGTACCCTGCCAGAACTGCCAGCGGGCATCATGTTCGATCGGCTGCGTGCCTTCTCGATATGTAACCAGCAGCTGTCGGTCATCGAAGCGGACTTCCTGCGGCGTTTTCCCAACATGGAAGACCTGGATTTGTCCGGCAACTGCCTGGCCGAACTGGACGGGCTCGAGCATCTGCCGCAGCTGCGCCGCCTGAACCTGGGTGGCAATCAGCTAGGGAGCCTGGCGGGCCTGCAGCATCTGAACCTGCTGACGGACCTGGACCTCAGTGGCAATCAGCTCGGTGAGCTGCCTGCCGCAGTCGAGCAGTTGGCGCAACTGAGCAACCTGGACCTGTCCTTCAACCGGATATCGGTGCTGGACGACCGCATCGCGCAGCTGTCAAACCTGGAGAGCCTGCACCTGCGCGGCAACGTGCTGGTCAGCCTGCCGGGTAGCCTTGGCCAGCTTACCGGCTTGCGAACGCTCGACCTTGGGGGCAACCGTCTGACAACGGTACCGGCCAACCTGAATCAACTGGGCAGGCTGACCCAGCTGTCACTTTACGACAACCTCATCACCCTGGACGCTGAAGGGCAATCACGGCTGGAGTGGTTTTCCCGTCTGGAAGTCCTTGGCCTGGGCCGCAACCCGCTGGGTGCCGCGCCGCAGTTGCGCTTCAATGTGCACCTGCGCTTTGTGTCGTTGCGCGCCACCGGCCTGCGCAGGGTTCCGCTTCGCCTACTGCAAAGTTACCCCGACATGATCGTGGATTTGCGGGAGAACCGGATCGCGACCCTGAGCGCAGAAGCCATGGAGTGGATCGAGGCGCACCCGTGGGCAGCCGACCTTGCTCAGAATCACCTGAGCGAGGCGACCATGGCGCGCATCCATGAGGCTTTGATGCGGTTACGTGAGGAGCAGGCCAGAGAAGACCAGCAGCCAGAGCCAAGCATGAAATCCCCGAGCAGGGGCGGTTGATACGGGCGGCAGTGACGCCTGCAAGAGAGCAGGCTGGCCCACCGGGCGGTGGGCCAGTCGGGTAACGATCAGCGGCGGCGGAACAGCGGCAGCGGCTCGTCGGTGGCGGCCTGGTAGGTCACCGAGAAGTCCTTCAGGCTTTGCAGCGCGTCTTCCGGGTCCTTGTCGGCACGGATGGCGAATGCATCGAAGCCGCAACGTGCCATGAAGAACAGCTGGTCGCGCAGCACGTCGCCAATGGCGCGCAGCTCGCCCTTGAACTTGTAGCGGTCCCGCAGCAGGCGCGCATTGGAGTAGCTGCGCCCGTCTGTGAAGGCCGGGAAGTTCAGCGCGATGACCTGGAAGTGCTGCACGTCCTCGCCGATTTCTTCCGCTTCCTGGTCGCTGTCCAGCCACACGCCCAGGCCGCCGTCGCGGACCTTGAGCACGTGGGCATGGTCGCGCCACATTTGCAGCGGGACGATGTAGTCGTCGCAGTTGGTCAGCTCGTCGAACGAGGTTTCCTTTGGCAGCAGGTGCCAGGTTTCGTCGACGATCTGGTTGTTCTTAATGATTCGCTGCATAGACGCGTTCCTTGAAGGGGTCGATGCCGATACGCTGGTAGGTGTCGATGAAACGCTCTTCCTCGGTACGTTGCTCGACGTACACGGCGATCAGCTTCTCGATCACATCGGCCATGGCATCCTGGGCGAAGGACGGGCCCAGGATCTTGCCCAGGCTCGCGCCGCGTGCGGCGTTGCCGCCCAGCGACACCTGGTAGAACTCCTCACCCTTCTTGTCCACGCCGAGGATGCCGATGTGACCCACGTGGTGGTGGCCGCAGGCGTTCATGCAGCCGGAGATGTTGAGGTCGATTTCACCGATGTCGAACAGGTAGTCCAGGTCGTCGAAACGGCGCTGGATGGACTCGGCGATCGGGATCGACTTGGCGTTGGCCAGCGAGCAGTAGTCACCGCCCGGGCAGCAGATGATGTCGGTCAGCAGGCCGATGTTCGGCGTGGCGAAGCCGCTCTCGCGCAGTTCCATCCACAGCGCGTGCAACTGGCGCTGCTCGACGTCGGCGAGGATGATGTTCTGCTCGTGCGAGGTGCGCAGGAAGCCGAAGCTGTAGCGCTCGGCCAGGTCCGCTACGGCGTCCAGCTGCTTGTCAGTGAGGTCGCCCGGCGCAACGCCGGTAGGTTTCAGCGACAGGGTCACGGCGACGTAGCCAGGGCGCTTGTGGGCGCGGGTGTTGCGCGAGCGCCAGCGGGCGAAGCCTGGAGTCTCGGCGTCCTGCGCGGCGTAGTCGATGTTTTCGAGCGCCAGGTATTCCGGGTCGACGAAGTGGCGCGACACGCGCTGTACTTCAGCCTCGGTCAGGGTGGTGTCGCCGCCACGCAGGTGGACCATTTCGGCCTCGACCTTTTCGGCAAACACTTCCGGGGTAAGGGCCTTGACCAGGATCTTGATCCGCGCC
>NZ_JABMCW010000461.1:0-3509 GCF_013179705.1 Pseudomonas sp. CM25
GAGGCCTGGCGGCCAGCGATCTGGCGCCGGTCATTCGTGAGTTGTTGGAGGAGCATTCTGCGTGTCTGGTTTAACCCTGTTTCTGGCCGATGAAGCGGCCATGGTCGCCTTCGGCGGCAAAATGGCCGAAGTGACCGGCGGTCGCGGCGTGATTTTTCTGGAAGGTGACCTGGGTGCGGGTAAAACCACCCTGTCGCGTGGCCTGATTCGTGGGCTGGGCCATACTGGTGCAGTGAAAAGCCCTACCTTCACCGTGGTCGAACCCTACGAAATCGGCGAGGTCCGAGCCTTTCACTTCGACCTGTATCGCCTGGTCGATCCTGAGGAGCTGGAGTACATGGGTATTCGTGACTATTTCGACGGCGACCCGCTTTGCCTGTTCGAGTGGCCAGAAAAGGGTACGGGCGTTTTGCCAAAGCCTGACCTGACCATTACCATAAGCCCCCAAGCGGGCGGACGCTCGCTGATCCTTTCGCCGCAGGGGGCTCGCGGCGAGGCCTGGTGCGTCGCACTGGCCGAACACTATAAACAGTAAGTGGGGTAGGTATGCGCATACGCGCACTGGTCGCCATCGTTGGGCTGCTGCTGACAACGGTGACCGTTGACGCTCTGGCCGTCACTCAAGTCAAGAGCATGCGCCTGTGGCGCGCGCCGGACAACACGCGGCTGGTCTTCGACCTTTCAGGCCCCGTGCAGCATAGTGTCTTCACCCTCAGCGCGCCGGACCGCCTGGTTATCGACATCAATGGCGCAACCTTGGCTGCGCCACTGAACGTGGCCACCTCCAACACGCCGATAAGCAGCGTGCGTTCGGCCCAGCGGACGCCGACCGACCTGCGCGTGGTGGTCGACCTGAAAAAATCGGTCACCCCAAAGAGTTTCACCCTGGCGCCCAACGCCCAGTATGGCAATCGCCTGGTGGTCGACCTGTATGACCAGGAAGCCGACGCCATCGCCGCCAGCGCCCCGCCCCCGGCCCCGACCCCGGTACAAACCCCGGCGACCACCCCTGCGGTGCCGGTGAGCCCGGCCCAGCCCGCCATCAAGCTGCCGCCGGTACCGAGCGGCAAGCGGGACATCGTGGTCGCCATCGACGCCGGCCATGGTGGCGAAGACCCGGGTGCATCCGGCTCGCGTGGTCAGCATGAAAAAGACATCGTGCTGCAGATCGCCAAAGAGCTGCAGCGCCAGATCAACCGCGAGAAAGGCTTCCGGGCCGAGCTGACCCGTACTGGCGACTATTTCATCCCGCTGCGCAAACGCACGGAAATCGCCCGCAAGAAGGGCGCCGACCTGTTCATCTCCATTCATGCTGACGCCGCACCGTCGCGGGCTGCCTTTGGCGCCTCGGTGTTCGCCTTGTCCGACCGTGGTGCCACCTCCGAAACCGCGCGCTGGCTGGCCGACACGGAAAACCGCTCAGACCTTATCGGTGGTGCGGGCAATGTCAGCCTGGATGACAAAGACCGGATGTTGGCCGGTGTGCTGCTCGACCTGTCGATGACCGCCACCCTCAGCTCCAGCCTCAACGTCGGGCAGAAGGTGCTGGGCAACATGGGTCGCGTCACCTCGCTGCACAAGCAGCGTGTGGAGCAAGCCGGCTTCATGGTGCTGAAGTCCCCGGATATTCCGTCGATCCTCGTTGAAACCGGGTTCATCTCGAACAACAACGAAGCGGCCAAACTGGCCACCGCCAGCCACCAGCAGGCCCTGGCCCGTTCTATTCACACGGGCGTGCGCCAGTACTTCCAGCAGAACCCGCCACCGGGCACCTATGTGGCCTGGCTGCGCGACACCGGCAAGATTGCCGCAGGCCCGCGTGAGCACACGGTTCGCCCAGGCGAAACCCTGGCCATGCTCGCCGTGCGCTACCAGGTCAGCGTTGCCAGCCTGCGCAGCACCAACAGCCTCAAGACCGATGAGCTGAAGGTCGGCCAGCGCCTCGATGTCCCGGCCACCACGCTGGCTTCGCAATGAGTGGTGGTTCGCGCATCCAGCTGCTCAGCCCGCGGCTGGCCAACCAGATTGCCGCCGGCGAAGTGGTCGAGCGGCCGGCCTCTGTCGCCAAGGAGCTGCTGGAAAACAGCCTGGACTCCGGCGCCCGACGTATCGACGTGGACGTGGAGCAGGGCGGCGTCAAGCTGCTGAAGGTGCGTGACGACGGCAGTGGTATTTCCGCCGACGACCTGCCGCTGGCCCTGGCCCGTCACGCCACCAGCAAGATCCGCGAGCTGGAAGACCTTGAAGGGGTATTGAGCCTGGGCTTCCGTGGTGAGGCCCTGGCCTCGATCAGCTCGGTGGCGCGCCTGACCCTGACCTCGCGTACCGCCAGCGCCAGCGAGGCCTGGCAGGTGGAAACCGAAGGTCGCGACATGACCCCGCGGGTACAGCCGGCGGCTCACCCGGTCGGTACGTCGGTGGAAGTGCGTGACCTGTTCTTCAATACCCCGGCCCGGCGCAAGTTCCTCAAGGCCGAGAAAACCGAATTCGATCACCTGCAGGAAGTCATCCGGCGGCTGGCCCTGGCGCGTTTCGATGTCGGCTTCCACCTGCGTCACAACGGCAAGAGCATCCTCAGCCTGCACGAAGCCCACGACGAGACCGCCCGCGCACGGCGGGTGGGCGCCATCTGTGGCGCGGGCTTCATGGAGCAGGCGCTGCCGATCGACGTCGAACGCAACGGCCTGCGCCTGTGGGGCTGGGTCGGCCTGCCGACCTTCTCGCGCAGCCAGGCAGACCTGCAGTACTTCTTCGTCAACGGCCGTGCAGTGCGCGACAAGCTGGTCGCCCACGCGGTGCGCCAGGCCTACCGCGACGTGCTGTTCAACGGGCGGCATCCGACGTTCGTGCTGTTTCTCGAGCTGGAACCCAACGGCGTCGACGTCAACGTGCACCCGACCAAGCACGAGGTGCGCTTCCGCGAAGGGCGCTCGGTTCACGACTTCCTGTATGGCACTCTGCACCGCGCCCTGGCCGATGTACGCCCGGAAGACCAGTTGGCGGCGCCTGCTGCGGTGACCGAGATGGTCCGCCCCACAGGCCCGCAGGCCGGCGAATTCGGGCCGCAGGGTGAAATGCGCCTGGCCTCGCCGGTGCTTGAGCAGCCGCGTGCCCCGCAACAGTCGTTTTCCAACGGTGGCAGTGGCGCGGGTTACCAGTACCAGTACACGCCACGTCCTTCGCAGCCGCTGCCGGCCGCCGAGGCGCAGGCGGTCTATCGCGACTTTTACAAACCGCTGGAAGGTGGTGGCGCGGCGCCAGCGACGGCCCTGCCTGAAAGCCAGGGTGACATCCCGCCGCTGGGGTATGCGCTGGCGCAGCTCAAGGGTATCTACATCCTGGCCGAGAACGCCGTCGGCCTGGTGCTGGTGGACATGCATGCCGCCCACGAGCGCATCATGTACGAGCGCCTCAAAGTGGCCATGGCCAGCGAAGGCCTCAGCGGCCAGCCGCTGCTGGTACCGGAAACCCTGGCCTTGAGCCAGCGCGAAGCCGACTGCGCCGAAGAG
>NZ_JABMCW010000462.1:0-3475 GCF_013179705.1 Pseudomonas sp. CM25
TCTCACCCGTTCCGGGCATTACCCGCCAATTGCACAGTTTCCACTTCGGCCCCCGCGGGGGCGGCAAGGTCTATATCCAGGCCTCGCTGCATGCCGACGAGCTGCCCGGCATGTTGGTGGCCTGGCACCTCAAGCGGCGCTTGGTAGAGCTGGAACAGCAAGGCCGCCTGCGGCGCGAGATCATTCTGGTGCCGGTGGCCAACCCTGTCGGCCTGGAGCAGGTGCTGCTGGATGCGCCACTGGGGCGTTTCGAATTGCAGAGTGGGGAGAACTTCAACCGCAACTTCGTCGACCTGTCGGACAGCATCGGCGACCAGGTCGAAGAACACCTGACCCTGGACCCGGTACACAACACCGCACTGATCCGTGAATACCTGCGCCGGGGGCTTGATGCACATCCCGCGCGCACGCCGCTGCAGGCGCAGCGCCTGATCCTGCAGCGGCTGGCCTGCGATGCCGACCTGGTGCTGGACCTGCACTGTGACTTCGAGGCCGTGGAGCACCTGTACACCACGCCCGAAGCCTGGCCGCAGATCGAGCCACTGGCCCGCTACCTGGGCGCCCGGGCCAGCCTGCTGGCGACCGACTCGGGCGGGCAGTCGTTCGATGAATGCTTCAGCCTGGTCTGGTGGCAGTTGCAACAACGTTTCGGCAAGCGCTATCCGATCCCGCAGGGTTGCTGCTCGGTCACCGTCGAGCTGCGTGGCCAGGCGGACGTCAGCCACGCGCTAGCCAGCAAGGACAGCCAGGCGATCCTGGATTTCCTGACGCATGCCGGGGTCATCGAGGGTGCCAGCGCTGCCCTGCCCGCCTTGCTCAACCCCGCCACGCCGCTGGCTGCGGTTGAACCTGTGGCAACGCCGCTGGGCGGCTTGCTGGTGTATCACGCCAAACCCGGGCAGCACCTTGAGGCCGGGCAGTTGATCGCCGAGGTGATCGACCCGCTCAGCGACCGGGTGACCGCCATACGCAACAGTCAACCGGGCCTGTTGTATGCACGCAGCGTAAGGCGCATGGCCACTGCGGGCATGGTCGTCGCCCATGTGGCTGGCCAACAGGTATGCCGCAGCGGCTACCTGCTGGCCAACTGATCCGGTAAAACCATTGCACCTGGCGGGCGGTCTGTAGAAGCACAGCCTTCGAAGGACCACCAGCCCCATGCCCGCCGCTACCAACCTTGCCGATGCCTGGTTCGCCCAACGCGGCTGGACGCCGTTCGCTTTCCAGCGGCGGGTCTGGGCGGCTGTCGAGCGGGGTGAGTCCGGCCTGCTGCATGCCAGTACCGGCGCGGGCAAGACCTACGCGGTCTGGCTCGCCGCACTGCGTGCATTCAAGGCCCAGCCTCAAGGCCGTCAGCCGGCGCCCTTGCAGGTGGTGTGGGTGACGCCCATGCGCGCCCTTGCCGCAGACACCGCCCGGGCACTGCAGGCACCCCTGGATGAACTGGGTTTGCCGTGGAGCGTGGGCGTGCGCAGCGGCGATACCGGCAGCGCCGAACGTGCCCGCCAAGCGCGTCGCCTGCCCAGCGTGCTGGTGACAACTCCCGAGAGCCTGACCTTGCTGCTGACCCGGGCACAGGCCAGCGAAGACTTCGCCAGCGTGCGCCTGGTGGTCGTGGACGAATGGCACGAACTGTTGGGCAACAAACGTGGGGTGCAACTGCAACTGGCGTTGGCCAGGCTGCGTCGCTGGCACCCTGGCTTACCCACCTGGGGCCTGTCTGCCACGCTGGGTAACCTGCAGCACGCCCTGGACGTTCTGCTGCCCCAAGGCGGCTTGCTGGTGCAGGGCAGGCAGGACAAGGCCCTGCAGGTCGATACCCTGCTGCCAGCGGCGATCGAGCGCTTCCCCTGGGCCGGGCACATGGGCCTGAAAATGCTCGACCAGGTCAGCCGGGAGATCGATGCCAGTGCCAGCTGCCTGGTCTTTACCAATACCCGCGCCCAGGCCGAACTCTGGTACCAGGCCCTGCTGGACGCACGCCCGGACTGGGCCGGCCTGATTGCCCTGCACCATGCCTCGCTGGCCCGCGATACCCGTGACTGGGTCGAGCGCAGCCTCAAGCAAGGCGCCCTCAAGGCGGTGGTCTGCACCTCCAGCCTGGACCTGGGGGTAGATTTTCTGCCGGTGGAACGCGTGCTGCAAATCGGCTCCGCCAAGGGTATCGCCCGCCTGATGCAGCGCGCCGGGCGCTCTGGTCATGCCCCCGGACGGCGCTCGCGACTGACCCTGGTGCCCACCCATAGCCTGGAACTGGTGGAAGCTGCGGCGGCCCGCCAGGCATTGGCCGCGGGGCATATCGAGGCGCGCTTCTCGCCGCGGCTGTGCATGGACGTGCTGGTGCAGCACCTGGTCAGCATGGCCTTGGGCAGCGGCTTTCGCGCCGACCAGTTGCTGGCCGAAGTACGCAGCACCTGGGCCTTTGACGAACTGCGCGACAGCCAGTGGCAGTGGGCACTGGACTTTGTCTGCCACGGCGGTAGCTCGCTCACCGCCTACCCGGACTACCAGCGCGTCGAGCGCGACGCCGACGGGGTTTATCGGGTTGCCAGCGAACGCCTGGCGCGACGCCACCGCATGAGCATCGGCACCATCGTCAGCGACGCCAACCTGCAACTGAAATACTGGAGCAAAGGCGGTGGCGGCAAGACATTGGGCAGTGTCGAAGAAGCCTTCATCGCTCGCCTGCGGCCGGGCGATACCCTGGTCTTTGCCGGGCGGGTGCTGGAGCTGGTCCGCGTCGAAAACATGACCGCCTATGTGCGCCGCAGCACCGCGCGCAAGGCTGCGCTGGCGCGCTGGAACGGCGGGCGCATGCCGCTTTCCAGCGAACTGGCCGATGCGCTGGTCGAACAGCTCGACGCTGCCGCTCATCAGCATTTCGAAGGGCCCGAAATGCGGTCGGTGCGCCCGTTGCTGGAACTGCAGGCGCAATGGTCGGCGCTGCCCACCACCCGCACGCTGCTGGCAGAAACCTTCAAGTCACGCCAGGGCTGGCACCTGTTCCTGTACCCGTTCGCCGGGCGCATGGCCAACCTGGGCCTGGCCAACCTGATTGCCTGGCGGGTCAGCCGGGACCAGCCGCTGTCGGTATCGATTGCCGTCAACGACTATGGTTTCGAACTGCTCAGCCCGGGCAACGTGGACTGGGCGACGCATTTGCCTCGGGCGCTCGGTACCGATCATCTGCTGGAGGATGTGCTGGCCAGCCTGAATGCAGGCGAAATGGCGCTGCGGCGCTTTCGCGAAATCGCCCAGATTGCCGGGCTGGTGTTTGGTGGTTACCCGGCGGCGCAGAAGAGTACACGGCAGATCCAGGCCTCCAGCGGGTTGTTCTATGAGGTGTTCCGCAAGCACGATGCGGGGAACCTGCTACTGGGCCAGGCTAGCGATGAAGTGCTCAGAGAGGAGCTGGAAATCGACCGGCTGCATCGGCAACTGGTAAAAATGGAGGGCCTGCGCCTGGACCTGCAGG
>NZ_JABMCW010000463.1:0-3460 GCF_013179705.1 Pseudomonas sp. CM25
CCTTCTCCACCACCGAGTCTGGCGGCAGCCCGCCCTGGCTCTGGCCCACGCTCATGCTGCCGCGCGCGGCGTGGAAGCGCATGCCGATTTCCGCGGCGGCATGGATGCTGTCGTCGAGCTTGCAGCCGTTGGGGTAGATGTACAGGTGGTCGCTGGAGGTGGTGCAACCGGACAGGATCAGTTCGGCCATGGCGGTCTGGGTCGACACCGCGATCATTTCCGGAGTCAGCCGTGCCCAGATCGGGTACAGGTTGGTCAGCCAGTTGAACAGCTCGCCGTCCTGCGCCGCCGGCACCACGCGGGTGAGGCTCTGATACATGTGATGGTGGGTGTTGACCAGGCCTGGGATGACCACCTTGCCGGCCATGTCCAGAATGACATCGGCCTGCTGGGGGAGGGTTTCGCTGGGGCCGACCTGCCTGATCAGGTTGTCTTCGATGTACATACCGCCGTTTTTGATTTCCCGGCGTTCGCCGTCCATGGTCACCAGAAGTTCGGCGTTCTTTACCAATAAAGTCTTGGGCATAACCTGTGCCTGCGCAATACGCAGCGGCGTTTGCCGGAGTCGTAGGCGCAGAGCCATGTAACCAGAGTTGCTTTTGATTGTATACAGGGCCCGGTAATTGGTGAATCTGCGGCTTAAAACAATGGAAAATTGGCCCGTAATCGGAATCAGGATAACGAATAGACTGCCGGCATCATTTTTGGAGTTTGTCTTGATGTCCGCTTATCAACCTACCGCCACGGGGGACGCGACGGCGCAGAACGCCGGCGTCAGCATTGCCATCCTGGCGTTCTCGGCCTTTCTGATCGTGACCACCGAGTTCCTCATCGTCGGCCTGTTGCCCGCGCTTGCCCGCGACCTTGGCATCCCGATCTCGGCTGCCGGGCAACTGGTCACGCTGTTCGCCTTCACGGTGATGGTTGCCGGCCCGCCCCTGACGGCGGCGCTATCGCACCTGGACCGTAAAAGGCTGTTCATCGCCATACTGCTGCTGTTCGCCGGCGCCAATGCCCTGGCTGCTGCCTCGACCAGCTTCTGGGTGCTGGCCATCGCCCGGGTCATGCCAGCGTTGGCGCTGCCTGTGTTCTGGGGCACGGCAAGTGAAACAGCCGGGCAGCTGGCCGGGCCGCACAAGGCGGGGCAGGCCGTGTCCAAGGTGTACCTGGGGATTTCGGCAGCCATGCTGCTGGGTATCCCCCTGGGTACCGTCGCGGCCAACGCCATCGGCTGGCGCGCGGCATTCTGGGCGTTGGCAGGCTTGTCGCTGATCATGGCCCTGGCCATGCTGGTGTGGATGCCGTCGGTGACCCGCACGGCAAAGGTCGACTTCAAGCAACAGGCGCGTATTTTTCGTGAGCGCAATTTCCTCGCCAACGTGTTGCTGTCGGTGGTGGTATTCACGGCCATGTTCACTGGTTACACCTACCTCGCCGACATGCTGGAACGCGTTGCAGGTGTCGCCCCGGGGCATACCGGCTGGTGGCTGATGGGCTTTGGCGCGGTCGGCCTGGCAGGCAACTG
The DNA here is from genome assembly GCF_013179705.1 of Pseudomonas sp. CM25. Lineage (NCBI taxonomy): Bacteria > Pseudomonadati > Pseudomonadota > Gammaproteobacteria > Pseudomonadales > Pseudomonadaceae > Pseudomonas > Pseudomonas sp. CM25. The sequence continues at coordinate 1,526 of NZ_JABMCW010000463.1, forward strand.
GATCGGCGGGCGGGCGGTGGACCGTTCGCCGCTCGGGGCAACCGCGCTGTTCCTGGTGCTGCTGGCCATCGGCATGGCGGCGATCGTGCCGCTGGCCCATGCCGGCCTGGTGTTCTGCCTGGCACTGGCGCTGTGGGGCATTGCCAATACCGCGCTGTACCCGATCAGCCAGGTGCGCGTGATGAGTGCGGTGACACATTCCCAGGCATTGGCGGGCAGCACCAATGTTTCGGCGGCCAACGCCGGCATTGGCCTGGGCGCGGTGATCGGTGGCGTGACCATCCCGGGCCTGGGTATCGAGTACCTGGGCTACGTGGCCGCAGGCGTGGCGCTGTCGGGGCTGGGCCTGGTGGCAGTGCTCGGCAAGCTGACCCGTCAGCCGGGTACGCTGGCCCGCGTCCCGTGAGGGGCGAGGCGCGGTAGCAGGTAGTCGAGCAAGGCGCGGACCTTGGGCAGCCCTTCGCGGCTTTTCAGCCACACCAGGTTCATGGGCAGGCCATCGGTCGCCAGCGCTGGCAACACCTCGACCAGGCGCCCCTGATCGAGGTGTTGCTGGGTCAGCCAGGTGGGCAGCTGGCCGATGCCATGGCCGGCCAGCACTGCCGCCACTTCGCCCTCGCCGTCGCCCACCGCGATCCGTGGCTGAACGCTGCGACGCTCCATTTCCCCAGGCTGGCGGCCCTTGAAGAACCACGGGCTGACCCCGCCGTCGGTGTTCCCATAGCCTACACAGTGGTGGTGCTCGAGGTCGCGTTCGGTGCGCGGCACACCCTGCGTTGCCAGGTAGCCAGGTGAGGCGCAGAACACCAGGCGCTGAGCCCCGAAATACTGGTGGCCAAGCGCTGCCGGCCAGGTATCCGGGCCGCCGATGCGCACCACGATGTCGATGCCTTCGTGCACCGGGTCGACGAAACGGTCGGAGAACGACACATGCGGTTGCAGCAGGGGGTGCAGGCGCATGAAATCCAGGATCAGCGGCAGCACATGCAGGCGCCCGTAAGAGGCGGGCAGCTCGACTCGCACCTTGCCGTGGGGTTGGTTGTCGGTGGCGACGATGGCGTGTTCGACCTCTTCCAGGTCAGCCAGCACCGACGTGCAGGTGCGGTAGAAGACGCTGCCGGCTTCGGTGAGTGCCAAGCTGCGGGTGGTGCGGTTGAACAGGCGCGCACCCAGGCGAGCCTCCAGGCGGGCCACGCTCTTGCTGACGGCCGAGCTGGTCAGGTTCAGCCGCTCGGCGGCGGCGGTGAAGCTGCCCAGGTCAGCAACGGCGACGAAGACGTCGATGCCTTTGAGGCGTTCGGAGGAATACATGGCCGGCCTTTTTGATGAACTGGATTCCAGTGTTCGAGCTGTATATTGAATCTCGACCAGGAAAATTCATCAATGGCCTATTCCTGTACCGGCCTCTTCGCGGGTGAACCCGTAAAGAGGCCGGTACAGGTCAGCTCATATCAAACAGTCCCGCGGCTGCTCACTCCATCCAGCAACCGCGCGATCCCCAGCGGGTTGTCGTTTTTCAGGGCATCCGGCAGCAGCGCATCCGGGTAGTTCTGGAAGCACACCGGCCGCAGGAAACGGTCGATAGCCAGGGTCCCCACCGAGGTGCCACGTGCGTCGGAGGTGGCCGGGTAAGGCCCGCCATGCACCATCGCGTCAGAGACCTCGACACCGGTCGGGTAGCCGTTCAGCAGCAGGCGCCCGGCCTTGCGCTCCAGCAACGGCACCAGCGAGGCGAATGCCTGCAGGTCCTCAGGCCCGGCAATCAGGGTGGCGGTCAGCTGGCCTTGCAGGTGGCGCAGCGCCTCGCCCAATGCCCGTGCATCGGCCACTTCCACCACCACGGTGGTCGGGCCGAACACTTCTTCCTGCAGCAGCGGGTCACCGTTCAGCAGCAGGCTTACATCGGCCTTGAACAACTGCGGCTGGGCCTGCTGG
>NZ_JABMCW010000464.1:0-3448 GCF_013179705.1 Pseudomonas sp. CM25
CCCATCGCCGAATGCGGTGGGTTTGCGGGCTGTGCTACACAGATGGCGCAGGCTCACGCTCACATCCGGCCAACACCGCCCGTTTTGAGAGCGGGTTCACCCGCGAATCAGGCGTCGCGGTGGATGGCACCGGCTTGGCCGGGATTCACGGTGTAGACCATTCTTGAATTACTTCAATCTTGAATTTTTTTATTAAGTCAAGATCCACCCTGTTCAAATCTCTCCCGGCGTGCTACAAACTGGTTAAGCAATGATCTAGCTGCTTGATAACGAAGGGAAAAATATGACGAAGTCGGAGCTGATCGAACGTATTGTCACCCATCAAGGGCTGCTTTCGTCCAAGGACGTGGAGCTGGCCATCAAGACCATGCTTGAGCAGATGTCACAGTGCCTGGCGACCGGTGATCGCATCGAGATCCGCGGTTTTGGCAGCTTCTCGCTGCACTATCGGGCCCCTCGTGTGGGTCGTAACCCCAAGACGGGGCAGTCGGTCAGCCTCGAAGGCAAGTTTGTGCCGCACTTCAAGCCCGGCAAAGAGCTGCGCGACCGGGTCAATGAAGAAGACGAGGCGGAAGCCTGATCATCAAGGAGCAATCTGATGCGTAACCTCAAGCGCGCCCTGGCGGCGGTGTTTGTGCTGCTGTTGGCGGCTGTGGTGCTGTTCTTTGTGCTGGAAAACCAGCAGACCGTGTCGTTGGTCCTGTTCGGCTGGGTCGCCCCGGCCATGCCGGTTGCCGTGGTGGTGTTGGCTGCCCTGGTCCTCGGCCTGGCGGTCGGGCCATTGCTAGGTGCCTACGGCGTGCAGCGCAGCAAGCGCAAGATCAGGGCGTCTGCCCGACAGGCCGCGTTGAGCGGTAACTAGCGAAAATTCCTACGCACACATAGGAAAGTCTCACCTATGCATGTGCCGGCCGTCATGGGGTAATAGGGCACCTCTTCGGCTCAGGCGAACGCGTGCAGCATGCAATACCCCAGCCTTTCCCATCACGGCGGTACCCGTGGCGTCACCGGGTCTTGCCACCAGCTGCACCTTGCCCCGTCCAGCAGCCTGCTGGTCGACTGCGGCCTGGAGCAGGGGGCCGAGGCCGCGCCAGGCGCCGAGTCTGCGGCGCTTGGTTTCGATGTACAAGGCATCCAGGCGCTGGTCGTCACCCATGTTCATCTTGATCACGTTGGTCGGATCCCGGCACTGCTGGCTGCTGGCTACCGCGGCCCCATCCTGTGCAGCGAGCCCTCCGCCCGTTTATTGCCGCTGGTGCTGGAAGATGCCTTCAGGCTGGGCATCAGCAGAAAGCCTGCGCTGGTGGCGCGTTATCTCGACCTGGTGCGCAGCCTTGTCGTGCCGCTGCCGTTCGAGCGCTGGCACATGCTGCTCGAACGCCCCGGCCTGACCTGCCGCATTCGCCTCCAGCGTGCCGGGCACCTGCTGGGCTCGGCTTATGTCGAGTGTGATATCCAGCGGGAGCATGCCAACAGCCGTTACGTGTTCTCCGGTGACCTGGGCGCTTGCAGCAACCCCATGCTGCGGCCCGTGCAGCCACCGGAGCGGGCTGACGTGCTGGTACTCGAAAGCACCTACGGCGACCGCCTGCACCCGCCTGCAGGTGACCGACGCCAGCGTCTGGAAGCTGCCATTGACCGCGCCCTGGCCGACCAGGGCACTGTCCTGATTCCTGCATTCAGCCTGGGCCGCACCCAAGAGCTGCTGTACGAGCTCGAAGACATTCTTCACCGCAAGGCCTTGCTGGGCTCAGCCGGCCATGGCTCTGAGGAGGATCCCCTCAATTGGTCACAATTGCCGATTATCCTTGATTCACCCTTGGCCCAGCGCATCACTGGCGTGTACCGCGAGCTGCATGAATATTGGAGCGCCGAAGCGAGGGCGCGCCTCGTCGAAGGGCGCGACCCGCTTGGTTTCAGCCAGCTGATCAGCGTGGACAGCCATGCCCGTCACCAGCAGGTGGTCAACTACCTGAAGAGTACCGGGCGGCCAGCGATCGTGATTGCCGGCAACGGCATGTGTTCGGGTGGGCGTATCGTCAACTACCTCAAGGCCATGCTGGGGGATGCACGGCATGAGGTGATGTTTGTGGGGTACCAGGGTAAGGGCACGCCTGGGGCGGTTATACAGGCCAGTGAAGCTGCGCAGGGGGTTGAGCAGGTTGATCTGGATGGGCAGATGTATGAGGTGCGGGCGAAAGTCAGGACACTACCGGGATACTCAGGGCATAAGGATCAAGCGGGTTTGCTTGGATTTGTTGACGGAATGCAGCGTGCGCCTGAAAAAATAGTGCTGGTGCACGGCGAGCGAAGATCGAAGATCCTGCTGGCATCGGCCCTCAAGCAAGCGTTTGCATGCGGTACACGAGGCGCGTGTGTTTCCATACCTGATTGACCATTTAGCAGAATTTCACAGGGAGTTAATCTAGTTGGGAACCACTAATATCTTCTGAGCTCCAACCGTGTTCGTTTCATTCATCTTGACCGGACGTGCCGGGTAGGGTGGAATCAGGCAGAGTATGAAGGCAGATTGACCCTACGCTCGATCTCGACCGCCCTGATGAAGCCAAATCGCTGGCGAGTGGCCCGCGCTTCGGGTGAGGTCGGTGTTTGAATGATGTTTGACGGACCCCAGGATAATCAGAATAAATGCTTAACGACCCTCAGCGCCCGAATCGTGATGATGAAATTGAACTTGTCGAACTGATACAGGGAGTATGGCGCCAGAAGGTGTGGGTGGGTTTGGTCGCTGCGCCGATTGTTTCAGTGGGCGTTGCTTATGCATTGCTGGCGACCCCGGTATATGAGGCGAGGCTGTTCGTAGAGCCTCCCAGCCAGAACGATATTGCTCAGCTGAATTACGGCCGTGGCGGTGAGTCGGGCTTGGCCCACCTGACGGTAAAAGACGTGTATGACACTCACCTTCAGGCATTGCAGTCAGAGGGTGTGCGCAACAAGTTTTTCCGTGATGTTTATCTGCCAAGCCTAGACCAGGAACGTCGGCAGGGCTCGCGCGACTCGTTGTATAGCGAATTTGCCAATGTGTTGACCGTGGCGCCGGCAGGCAAAGGTTCAACCACGCGTTACGCGGTTACCGCTTCTACCGCCGACCCTGAGCAGGCGGCAAAGTGGGTGGTGGCTTATAACGAGCTGGCTGCAGGTAATGCCAAGCATGAGGTGCTAGAAAGCAACCGCAGTGACATGTTGATCAAGGCTGACAACCTGCAGACTCAGATCGATGCCATGAAGGCCAGTGCTCTTCGGGAGAGGGAAGACCGCATCGCCCAGCTGAAGGAGGCCTTGGTCGTCGCCAAATCCATAGGCTTGGAGAAACCGCCAGTCATCTCGCAATCGTTAACTGATGAGGTCTCGGCTGCGATGGGAGGGTCACTCACCTACATGCGCGGGAGCAGAGCGCTGGAGTCGGAAATCTCGAACCTTCTAGCGC
>NZ_JABMCW010000465.1:0-3404 GCF_013179705.1 Pseudomonas sp. CM25
GCCAGCCGATGCCGACAATCAGCAGAATCGCCCCCAGCCCCAGGCCCTTGCCGCCGCCAAAACGCATGCCGCCGCCACCGCCGCCTTCGCCCCGGGCATCGACCACGTTGTCGCTGCGTCGGCCTTTTCGCCATTCCATGAGTGCTCTCCCGAGCGTGAAACAAGAAGACAAAGATTAGTTCACTACGGCGACAGGTGTCAGGCAAAGGTGTTAATCCATAACCATCTGGTTATGTTTTGAATGCCTGATTTCAATATTCATCGCGCGCGACTTGTCCGAAACTGCAAGTCCGCCTGCCACGCCCAGGCGTTTACATAATTCCAAGAGAGGAAACCGGCATGCCTGCCCAGGACAACAGCCGCTTCGTGATCCGTGATCGCAACTGGCACCCGAAAGCCCTGACGCCTGATTACAAGACGTCCATTGCCCGTTCACCGCGCCAGGCACTGGTCAGTATTCCGCAGTCGATCAGTGAAACCACTGGCCCGGACTTTTCCCATCTGCGCTTTGGCGCCCACGACCATGACCTGCTGCTGAACTTTGACAACGGTGGCCTGCCGATCGGCGAGCGCATCATCGTCGCCGGCCGCGTCGTCGACCAGTACGGCAAGCCTGTGCCGAACACCCTGGTGGAAATGTGGCAGGCCAACGCCGGCGGCCGCTATCGCCACAAGAACGACCGCTACCTGGCACCGCTGGACCCGAACTTCGGCGGTGTTGGCCGTTGCCTGACCGACCAGGACGGCTACTACAGCTTCCGCACCATCAAGCCCGGCCCGTACCCATGGCGCAACGGCCCGAACGACTGGCGCCCGGCGCACATCCACTTCGGCATCAGCGGCCCGTCGATTGCCACCAAGCTGATCACCCAGCTGTACTTCGAGGGTGACCCGCTGATCCCGATGTGCCCGATCGTCAAGTCGATCGCCAACCCGCAAGCCGTGCAGCAGTTGATCGCCAAGCTCGACATGAGCAATGCCAACCCGATGGACTGCCTGGCCTACCGCTTCGACATCGTGCTGCGCGGCCAGCGCAAGACCCACTTCGAAAACTGCTGAGGAAACCGTCATGCCAATCGAACTGCTGCCGGAAACCCCTTCGCAGACCGCCGGCCCCTACGTGCACATCGGCCTGGCCCTGGAAGCGGCCGGCAACCCGACCCGTGATCAGGAAATCTGGAACCGCCTGGCCAAACCAGAGGCACCAGGCGAGCACATCCTGCTGATCGGGCATGTGTACGACGGTAATGGCCACCTGGTACGCGACTCGTTCCTGGAAGTGTGGCAGGCCGACGCCAACGGCGACTACCAGGACGCGTACAACCTGGAAAACGCCTTCAACAGCTTCGGCCGCACGGCTACCACCTTCGATGCTGGCGAGTGGACCATGCAAACGGTCAAGCCGGGTGTGGTGAACAATGCTGCCGGCGTACCCATGGCGCCGCACATCAACATCAGCCTGTTTGCCCGGGGCATCAACATTCACCTGCACACGCGCCTGTATTTCGATGACGAGGCGGCGGCCAATGCCAAATGCCCGGTGTTGAACCTGATCGAGCAGCCGCAGCGGCGTGAGACGTTGATCGCGAAGCGTTGCGAGGTGGACGGGAAGACGGCGTATCGCTTCGATATCCGCATTCAGGGGGAAGGGGAGACGGTGTTCTTCGACTTCTGAGTCAATGTTTGGGGCCGCTTTGCGGCCCATCGCCGGCAAGCCAGCTCCTCCACCGACCGCGCCGCCCTCAAGGCCTGTGCAGTATCTGTGGGAGCTGGCTTGCCGGCGATGCATCGGTCAGCGCCGAACCAGCAGGACCCCGCTTTCCATATGATGGGTATAGGGGAACTGGTCAAACACCGCACAACGCTCGATGCGGTGCGTGTCCTGCAACTGGGCAATGTTCGCCGCCAGCGTCTCCGGGTTGCACGAGATGTACAAAATGCGCTCGAACCGGCGGGTCAGCTCGCAAGTGTCCGGGTCCATCCCGGCCCGAGGCGGGTCGACGAACACCGTGCCGAACTCATAGCTTTTCAGGTCGATGCCTTCCAGGCGACGGAACGGCCGCACCTCATTCAGCGCCTGGGTCAGTTCCTCTGCCGACAACCGTACCAGCCGTACGTTATCCACAGCGTTCTCGTCGAGGTTGCTCAGCGCGGCATTGACCGAGGTCTTGCTGATCTCGGTAGCCAGCACCTGGCGCACGCGGGTCGCCAGCGGCAGGGTGAAGTTGCCGTTGCCGCAGTACAGCTCCAGCAGGTCGTCCTCACGCTCGCCAATGGCCTCGAAGGCCCAGCTCAGCATCTTCTGGTTCACTGCGCCGTTGGGCTGGGTGAACGCGCCCTCCGGCTGGCGGTAGCTGAACACACGGCCGGCCACGTCGAGTTTCTCCACCGCGTAGTCGCGGCCGATCACCAGGCGTTTGCCCTTGGAGCGCCCGATGACACTCACCCCCAGCGCCTCGGCCAACTGCCGTGCCGCCACTTCCCAGGCTTCGTCCAGCGGGCGGTGGTAGCACAGGGTGACCATGGCATCGCCAGCCAGGGTCGTCAGGAACTCCACCTGGAACAGGCGATTGCCCAGTTCTTCGCTGGCCTGCCAGGCCGCCTTCAGGCGCGGCATCAACTGGTTGATGCGCTGGCTGGCGATGGGGAAGTCGTCGATCAGGATCGCCTTGTGTTTATCGCCCGGGGCGAACATGGCGTAATGGCGCTGGCCGTCTTCGCGCCACAGGCGGAACTCGGCGCGCAGGCGGTAATGTTCGCGCGGCGAGTCGAAAACAGCCGGCTCCGGTGCGCCGAACGGCGCCAGCAGCTCGCGCAGCCGGGCTACCTTGGCATCCAGCTGGGTGGCGTAGGAGGAGGGGTCGAAAGCAGCACTCATGCGTTGAACCAGCCCAGCTTGATGACGAACAGGATGGAAAGGATCACCAGCGCCGGGTTCAGGTCGCGGTGGCGGCCCGAGATCAGCTTGACGGCGGTCCAGGAAATGAAGCCGAAAGCGATGCCGTTGGCGATCGAGTAGGTCAGCGGCATGGCCAGGGCGGTTACCACCACCGGCGCGGCTTCGGTGACGTCGTCCCAGTTTATTTCCGCCAGGCCCGAAGCCATCAGCACTGCGACGAACAGCAGCGCCGGGGCGGTGGCGAAGGCCGGCACGCTACCGGCCAGCGGGGCGAAGAACAGTGCCAGCAGGAACAATACCGCCACCACGATGGCAGTGAGGCCGGTGCGGCCACCGGCGCTCACGCCTGCCGCAGACTCAATGTAGCTGGTGGTGGTCGAGGTGCCCAGCAACGAGCCGGCCATGGCTGCGGTGCTGTCGGCAATCAGGGCGCGGCCCATCTTCGGCATGTGGCCGTCCTTGCCCATCAGGCCGGCGCGCTTGGCCACGCCGATCAGGGTACCGG